>NZ_JBJGYZ010000017.1:0-103241 GCF_054050275.1 Geodermatophilus sp. SYSU D00691 | reverse complement strand
CCGGTGGGCGCACGGTCTGAGCCTAGGAATTCAGCGATTCCCGTCCTTGCAAGTGCTGACCCACCGGCCGCTACCGGCACCGAACCTGCCAGAGATGGCGAGGCCCGGTAAGCCCCCATTAGTCCTCCAAGGCGAAGGAGCCCGTCTCGACGTCCCCGGCGCGCTGGTAGCTCGCGATCA
Organism: Geodermatophilus sp. SYSU D00691; assembly: GCF_054050275.1. Lineage (NCBI taxonomy): Bacteria > Bacillati > Actinomycetota > Actinomycetes > Geodermatophilales > Geodermatophilaceae > Geodermatophilus > Geodermatophilus sp. SYSU D00691. The sequence goes on along the minus strand of NZ_JBJGYZ010000017.1, from coordinate 103,061 downwards.
GCGCACCGGTCGTGGTGACCTTCGAGCCGGTGAGCCGCCAGCTGCGCGGGATCGTGCCGTCGCCGAACAGCCGCTTGCCCTGGCCGAGCGTCACCGGGTCGATGATCAGCCGCAGCTCGTCGACCAGGTCCTCGCGCAGCAGGGTCTGGATCAGCCCGGCGCTGCCGTGCACCTGCAGCTCACCGCCGTCCTGGGCCTTGAGCGCCCGCACCGCCTCGGCGACGTCGCCCTCGAGCAGCCGCGCGGTGTCCCAGTCCAGCGAGGTCAGCGTGCGCGACGCGACGTGCTTGGTCTTGGTCTGCAGGCCCACCGTGACGTTGTCGTCGCCCTCCACCCGCGGCCAGTGCGCGGCGAAGATCTCGTAGGTCGTCCGGCCGAGCAGGAAGTCCTGCGCCCCGGCGAACCACTCGTCCATCTGCTGACCGAAGACCTCGTCGGCGTACGGGAACGACCAGCCGCCGAAGGCGAACCCGCCCGAGGGGTCCTCCTCCGGCCCGCCGGGGGCCTGCATGACCCCGTCGAGGGTCAGGAACGTGGTGACGACGAGCGGACGCATGGCTTCCTCCTGCGGGGTTCGTGGGGCTCCGTCGTCAAGACGTCGAACGGGACCGCCGCTCATCGACACCGCCGCGGAAGTTTTTCCTCCAGCCGCCGGGCGCGCGTGCCGATGGAGCACCATGGGCAGGCAGCGCACCGATTCCGAGCGGCAGATCGCCGAGCTGCTGCAGACGGCGAAGAAGTCGCTGCGCCTGTCGGTGGCGTTCCTGAGCCGGCTCGACGGGACGACGCAGCACCTCGAGGTCGTCGAGTCGAGCATCCCGGTGCTGTTCCAGGAGAAGGTGACGCAGGTCCAGGAGACCTCGCTGTGCCAGGCGATCCTCGACGGGAAGCTGCCCCCGGTCATCCCCGACCTCACGGCCTTCCCGGCCGCGATGGCGCTGCCCGCCGCCCGGATGCCGCGGATCCGCAGCTACGTCTCGGTCCCCGTCCGGCTGTCCGACGGCTCGCTCTACGGGACGTTCTGCGCCGCCGGGCTGACCTCCGACAAGGAGCTGACGAAGCGCGACAAGGCGCTCATGGACGTGCTCGCCTCGGCCGCGGCGGTCATCGTCGAGCCGGAGGTCCGCGCGCAGGAGCGCCGCACGGAGGTCCTCGGGCGGATCGGCCCGGTGATCGCCGCCGGCGGACCGACCGTCGTCCTGCAGCCGATCGTCCGGCTGCTCACCGGTGAGCGGATCGGCACCGAGGCGCTCAGCCGCTTCCCCGCCGAGTGGGGGACGACGCCCGACGTCGTCTTCGCCGAGGCGCACAGCGTCGGCGAGGGCCACCGGCTGGAGTTGCTCGCCCTCGAGCGCGCCGCCGCCCACCTGGACCGGGTCGGCGGCTACGTCGGCATGAACCTCTCCCCCGCCACGCTGCTCACCGACGAGGCGGCGGCGCTGTTCGACCGCCTCCCGCTCGGCCGGGTCCTGCTTGAGCTCAGCGAGCACGACCCCGTCGACGACTACGCCGCGCTCGCCCGCGTGCTCGACCCGCTGCGCGCCCGCGGGCTGCGGCTGGCCATCGACGACGTCGGCGCCGGCTTCAGCTCGCTGCGGCACATCGTCGTCACCTCCCCCGACGTGCTGAAGCTCGACCGCAGCCTGGTGTCGGGGGTGGACGCCGACCCGGTGCTGTCGACGTTGGTGCGCTCGCTGGTCGAGTTCGCGCACGGCTGCTCGGCGCAGGTGGTCGCGGAGGGCGTGGAGACCGCCGCCGAGGCCGCGGCGCTGCTGGCGCTGGGGGTCGACCTCGGCCAGGGCTGGCACTTCGGCCGGCCCGGCCCGGTCGAGGCGCTGCTCGCCCCCGAGGCCGCGCTGACCGCCTGAGCCCGCACGGCCGGGAACAGAACCCGCCCGCCCGCACTTGGGGCCGGAAGAGGAGGCGCGTCCGCTTGCGCCGTCCCTCCGACAGCCAGCGAGCGAGGAGCACACATGCCCAAGACGTGGTTCATCACCGGCGCCTCCCGCGGCTTCGGCCGCGAGTGGGCCGTCGCCGCCCTGGAGCGGGGCGACTCGGTGGCCGCGACCGCCCGGGACACCTCGACCCTCGACGACCTGGTCGAGCGCTTCGGCGACCGGCTGCTGCCCGTCCAGCTCGACGTCGACGACCGCGAGGCCGACATCGCCGCGGTGAAGCAGGCCCACGAGCACTTCGGCCGGCTCGACGTCGTGGTGAACAACGCCGGCTACGGGCAGTTCGGGATGATCGAGGAGATCACCGAGGCCGAGGCGCGCGCCCAGTTCGAGACCAACGTCTTCGGTGCCCTGTGGGTGACCCAGGCGGCGCTGCCGTACCTGCGGGAGCAGCGCTCGGGCCACATCCTCCAGGTCTCGTCGATCGGCGGGATCAGCGCGTTCCCGAACATCGGCATCTACAACGCGTCGAAGTGGGCGCTGGAGGGCTTCAGCCAGGCGCTGGCCCAGGAGGTCGCCGACTTCGGCATCCGCGTCACGCTCATCGAGCCGGGCGCCTTCTCCACCGACTGGGGCGGCGCCTCGGCCCGGCACGCCGCCCCCAACCCGGCCTACGACGAGTTCCGCGTCAAGGCCGCCGAGCAGCGCCGCGCGCGGGTGGCCGGCACCGGTGACCCCACCGCCAGCGCCGCGGCCGTGCTCGCCGTGGTCGACGCGGAGGACCCGCCGCTGCGGATCTTCCTCGGCGGCACCCCGCTGCGCATCGCCGCGGCCGACTACGAGTCCCGCCTCGCCGAGTGGCGGGCGTGGGAGGACGTCGCCGTCGCTGCCGCCGGCCCGCAGAGCTGACCCCCTCCGCTCTCGGTGCGGAAAGCGGTCCCGCTTTCCGCACCGAGAGCGGTCAGCGGTCGACGGGGTCGGGGATCGACGCGCCCGAGGGCAGGCCGGCGTCGACGTGCGCCTGCAGGATCGGCTCCCACTCCGCCACGTCGCCGTGCGGCCCGCTGGTGGGGACGCCGTCGAGCCGCTTGCCCAGCACGTCCAGGCAGACGTACCAGCCGCCGGCGTTGCGGGCCGCCGCAGAGCGGTCGTCGAGCACGTTCACCAGCGTGAGCCGGCACCAGCCGTCGCCGGTCGGCTCGAGGGTGAGGTGCAGCTCGTCCTCGTACCAGGTGAACGCCAGCCGGTGGGGCGGGTCCCAGACCAGGATCGTGCCGTCCGCGGCCGCTGCGTAGGGGTCGTCGGCGAAGGCGATCCGGCCGCCCTCGCGCGGCTCGATCTCCACCTTCGACGGGAACCAGTGCTGCAGCTCCGCGGGGTCGCTGACCGCCGTCCACACCCGCTCGACCGGGTGCCGGTAGGTCCGCACGAAACGCACCGCCGGGCGGCCCTCGTGCTCCACGTACGTACCCAGGTCGTCCTTCACGAGCGCTCCTCCATCCGGTCCAGGTGGCTGCCGAGTGCGTCGAGGCGGTCGTTCCAGAGCGAGCGGTAGGGGGCCAGCCACTCGTCCAGCTCGGCCAGCGGCGCCGGGTCGAGCGCGTAGATGCGCCGCTGCGCATCCGGCAGGACCGTGACCAGCCCCGCCTCCCGCAGCACCCGCAGGTGCTTGGACGTCGCCGGCTGGGTCAGCCCCAGCGCCCCCACGAGCTCGCCGACGGCCCGTGGCCGCTCCCGCAGCAGGCCGAGCACGGCCCGCCGGTGGGGGTCGGTCAGCGCCGCCCACGTGGCCTCACGCACGCTGCCGAGCATGCCTCGCAAGGCATATGCTCGTCAAGGCATATACCGCCCCCGGGGTCGCACCCGCGCCCCGCCTCAGGCGGACACGGCGAGGTGCGGCTCCAGCGCGGCCATGAGGGCCGCCTGCGGCCGCGCCCCGACGACGGTGGTGACGAGCTCGCCGCCGACGAACAGGGCGAGCGTCGGCATCCCCATGACGCCGTAGCGCCGGGTCACCTCGGGGTTCTCGTCGACGTCGAGGGTCACGACCGACATCCGGCCGGCCTGCTCGGCGGCGATCCGCTCCAGCACCGGCTTGATCATCTTGCAGGGCGGGCACCAGTCGGCGGTGAAGTCGACGAGCACCGGGCGCTCGCCGCCGAGGACGTCGGCGGCGAACGTCGCGTCGGTGGTGCGGGGCAGGGACACGGGAACCTCCGGGGGACGACGGGTCAGCGGTTGACCTGGGCGATCAGCCGGTCGTGCGGGCCGGTCTCCGCGCCGCACTCGCAGACGAGGCGGGCGGTCACCCGGCCGCCGCAGCCGCCGTGGCGGTACACGACCTCCTGCGGGGCACCGGCGCCGAGGTGGCGCTCCCCCCAGTCGGACATCGCGGCGAGCAGCGGGAGCAGGTCGGCCCCGGCGTCGGTGAGCACGTACTCCGTGCGCTCCCGGCTGCCGGGGAGCCGGTAGGGGCGGGTGGCGAGGACGCCCGCCGCGGTCAGCCGGCGCAGCCGGTCGGACAGCACGGTCCGCGGCGCCCCGGTGGCCGCCGCCAGCTCGTCGAACCGGCGCAGGCCGAGCGAGACCTCGCGGACGACGAGCAGCGCCCACCGTTCCCCCACGAGGGCCAGCACCTGCGCCACGCCGTCCGCCACGGTCCTGAGTCTAGACCCTGGATCCAGCATTCCCGCAAGCACGCGGACGTGCTTCATCGCGATCAAGCGCGGTGCTTCATCGCGATGAAGCGCCCGGGTCTCAGACGAGGGCGGCGAGGTGCGGCTCGATCTCCTGCATGATCGACCAACCCGGCCGGCCGCCGACCATCGTCGTCACCATCTGGCCGCGCACGAACAGCGCCAGCGTCGGCATCCCCATGACCTTGTACGCCGACGCGGTCGCCGGGCTCTCGTCGACGTCGAGAGCGACCACCTTGAGCCGCGCCGCCTGGTCGACGGAGAGGTTCTCCAGCACCGGCGCCATCATCTTGCAGGGGGCGCACCAGGCGGCGCCGAACTCGACCAGCACCGGCTTCGGGCTGGCCAGGACGTCGTCGGCGAAGGTGGCGTCGGTGGTGTGCTGCACGGGCATCGGGGGATCCCTCCTCGGCGGGCGGCCCTTCCCGGGCCGGTCGCGCTCCAGCCTCCGGACGTCGCTTGCAGCCGCCTTGCAGGCGACCTGGGGAGCGGTCACGACCGCGGCCGCACCAGCCAGAGCCCCGTCGCGTCCCGCCCCCCGCAGGTTCCCACCACGACCGCGCCGGCGGAAGTGAGGACGGGTGCTCCAGGGTGCCGCGCCTCGGGCAGACCGGTTGCGAGACGGCCGCGGTCGAGCACGGCGGACATGGGACGATGGCACACCCGCCGCCGCGCCGCTGTCGTCAGTGCTTCCGCTGAGGCTTCCGGCACCGGGTATCTCAGCGCTAAGGTATCGCCCCATGAGTGCGCCGTCCCGCCGGGTTCGCATCGGGATCGACACCGGGGGGACGTTCACCGACGTCGTCGCGGTGGACGAGGAGACCGGCCGGACGACGACCACCAAGACGCCGTCCACCCCCGCGGACCCGGCGGAGGGCTTCCTGGCCGGCGTCCGCAAGGTGCTCGGCCTGCTCGAGCTCGACGGCGGGTCGATCACCGCGGTCAGCCACGGGACGACGGTGGCCACCAACCAGCTGCTCGAGGGCAAGCTGGACCGGATCGGCTTCATCACCACCGAGGGCTACGAGTCGGTGCTCGAGATCGCCCGGCAGTCGGTGCCCGACGGCTACGGCAACAGCTACTTCTGGGTCAAGCCGCCGCGGATCGTGCCGGCCGACCTGGTCCGCACCGTGCGCGGCCGGCTGGACTTCCGCGGCGAGGAGGTCCGCCCCTTCGACCGGGACGACGCCGTCGCCGCCGTCCGCTTCTTCAAGGACGCCGGCATCCGCACCCTCGGCGTCTGCTTCCTGCACTCCTACGCGAACGACGCGCACGAGCGGGCGGTGCTCGAGGTGATCGAGGCCGAGTACCCCGAGGCGGTGGTCTCGCTCTCCAGCGAGGTGCTGCGCGAGTACCGCGAGTACGAGCGGTCGGTGACGACGCTGGTCGACGCCGCGGTCAAGCCGAAGGTCGGCGCCTACGTCACCAACATCCGCACCCGGCTGGACGAGATCGCCCCCGGCGTGCCCTTCTACGTGATGAAGAGCAACGGCGGCGTGCTGTCGGCGCAGGAGGTCGTGCACCAGCCGATCACCACGATGCTCTCCGGCCCGGCCGCGGGCGCCCTCGGCGCGGCGCTCATCGCCGGGACCGCCGGCTTCGACCGGGTGCTCACCTGCGACGGCGGCGGCACCTCGACCGACGTCACCGTGGTCATCGACGGCGAGCCGACGCTCACCACCGAGGGCTCGGTCGGCGACTACCCGTCGAAGATCCCGATGATCGACGTCGTCACCGTGGGCGCCGGCGGCGGCTCGATCGCCTGGCTCTCGCCGGAGGGCACGCTCAAGGTGGGCCCGAAGTCGGCCGGCGCCGACCCCGGCCCGATGTGCTACCCGTCCGGGGGCGACCAGCCCACGGTCACCGACGCGCACGTCGTGCTCGGCCGGATCCCCCCGCACCTGCTGGGCGGGGAGATCCCGCTGTCGGTGGAGGCGGCCACGGCCGGGCTCGAGCGGCTCGGGGCGGAGCTGGACCTCTCCCTCGAGCGCACGGCCACCGGCATCCTGGAGATCTCCGCCTGGAACCAGGCCAACGCGCTGCGCCAGGTCACCGTGGCCAAGGGCCTCGACGTCCGCGACTTCACCCTGACGACGTTCGGCGGGTCGGGCTCGCTGCTGGCCTGCCGGCTGATGGACATCCTCGGCGTGCCGCGCACGCTGGTGCCGCCGAACCCCGGCAACGTCAGCGCGTTCGGCCTGCTCACCGTCGACGTCCGCAACGACTACGTGCAGACGGTGGTCTCCAAGCACGCCGACCTCGACCTCGACCGGGTCAAGGCCGTCTACGCGGAGCTGGAGGACCAGGCGCAGGCGGCCCTGGACGGCGAGGGTTTCGGCCGCGAGGTGCAGCGGATGCAGCGCACCGCCGACCTGCGCTACGTCGGCCAGGCCTTCGAGGTGCGCGTCCCGGTGGCCGACGGCGTCCTCGACCGCGGGGCGGCCGAGGCGGTGGCCCAGGCGTTCCACGCCGCGCACCGGCAGCTCTACGGCTACGACTTCGCCGACGACCCGCGCCAGGCCGTGGAGTGGGTGAACCTGCGGGTGAGCGGGATCGGGCCGATCCGCCGTCCGGACATGGTCGAGCTCGACGCCCGGGACGGCGGGACGGACCGGGCCGTCACGGGCTCGCGCCGGGTGTTCTTCGACGACTGGGTGGACACCCCCACCTACAACCGGCCCGAGCTCGGGCCGGGCGACGTGGTGAGCGGTCCGGCGATCATCGAGGAGTTCGGCTCGACGGTGCCGGTGCACCCGGGCTTCCGCGCCACCGTGGACACCTACGGGAACCTGCTGCTCACGAAGGAGTCGGACCAGTGACCTCCCCGAACGGCAAGGTCGAGGCCGACCCGGTCCTCGTCGAGATCGTCGCCGGCACGCTGGCCGCGATCGAGAAGGAGGTCGAGACGTCGATCGGGCGCACCTCGCGCTCGCCGATGATCCGCGACGCCCACGACTTCCGGGCCGGCATCCACGACCGCAAGCTGCGCAAGCTCACCGGCCGCTCGTACTCGGCGCTGGTGCACCCCGTCGTCCGGGACTACCCGATCGAGACAATGAGCGTCGGCGACGTCTTCTTCCACAACGACGTCTACCTCTCCGAGGGCGGGATCGGCCACCTGCCCGACCTGTGCGTGACGGTGCCGGTGTTCGCGGCGTCCCCGGAGACCGGCGAGCCGGAGGTGGTCGCCTTCATCCAGGCGTTCGGCCACCACGACGACATCGGCGGCGCGGTGCCCGGCTCGATGCCGTCGGCGGCGACCAGCGTGTACGAGGAGGGCCTGATGGTCCCCCCGATCAAGCTGTGGGACCGCGGCGTGCCCAACGAGAGCGCGCTGAAGATCATGACCCGCAACTCGCGGATGCCCGACTCGCTGGCCGCCGACCTCGACGCCGAGTGCTCGGCCTGCCTGGCCGGCGCCCGCCGCCTGGGCGAGCTGTTCGACCGCTACGGCGTGGCCGCGGTCGAGGCGTGCTTCGAGGCGATCCTCGCGAACTCCACCGAGGTCTACCGGCGGGAGATCCTGTCGCAGATCCCCGACGGCACCTACGTCTGGGAGGACTACGCCGAGCACGACGGCGTGGAGGAGCCGAAGCTGCACCGCCAGCGGATCACGCTGACCATGGACTCCTCCGCGGAGGTGCCCCTGGTCATCGACTTCACCGGCACCGGCCCGCAGGCCAAGGGCCCCATCAACCACTGCGGCGACTACGCCGACGGCAACTTCCTCAAGAAGTGGCTGGCGCCGATCCTGCGCAACCTGGCCGGGACGCCGGAGCGGATGGCGCAGCTCGACGTCAACGAGGGCGTCGTGCCGCTGATCGAGATGCGCTTCCCCGAGAAGGGCACGCTGCTCACGCCGATCTTCCCGGCGCCGACCAACGCCCGGACGTTCGTCATCCTGCGGCTGCTCGGCGTGCTCGCCGGCGTGCTGGCCAAGGCCACCGGCGGCCGCATGCCGGCCGACCAGGAGACCATCCGCTACACCGGCGTCTACGGCACCGACCTCGACGGCAACCCCTACCTCATGCGCGAGGTGCTCGGCGGCGGCTCGGGCGGCCGGTACTACGCCGACGGCGAGGACACCATCCACGTCGTCCCCGACTCGCGGAACCTGCCGACCGAGTTCACCGAGGGCCGCTTCCCGCTGCGGGTGGAGCGGCTCGGCCTGGCGGTGGACTCGGGCGGGCCCGGGCGCTACCGCGGCGGCTGCGGCTACGAGAAGCACATCCGGGTGCTCCACGACGCGCACTTCATGTCGATCGCCGACCGCTCGATCCTGGCCTGCTGGGGTGTCAAGGGCGGCAAGGCCGGGCGGCCGTTCCAGATCACCGTCGACCCGGGCGGCCCCGACGAGCACGACGTCGACGCGCTGGCCGACGCCGAGCCGCTGAAGGCCGGCACCGTCGTCCGGATCCGGACGACCGGTGGCGGCGGCTGGGGCGACCCGCTGGACCGGCCGGTCGAGGAGGTGCTGCGCGACATCGCGTGGCGCAAGGTGTCGGTCGCCGGCGCACGGGACGACTACGGCGTGGTGGTGCTGGAGTCCGGCGAGGCCGACCTCGCGGCGACCGAGGCCCTGCGCGCCGACATGCGGGCCGCCCGCACCGGCGACGAGCCGTTCTTCGACCGCGGCCCGGGCTACGCCCAGCTCTCCGGCGGCGCCGCCTTCAACGAGTTCGACGTCCTCTGATCACCCACGGTCATGGCGCCGGAACCACCTCCGGCGGCCCCGGCGTGCTTCCGGCGCCGTGATCACGGGGGCGGGGTCCGGCGAGGGCGGCGGGCGGGTGGCCCGCCAGTGCTCGAGGAGCGCGTCGAGGTCGGCCATGCCCGGGACGGCGTCCGCCCGGTCGGCGGGACGGCGCCAGTGGGCCGCGACGCGGTCGTTGAAGTCCTCGACCAGCGCCCGCACGGCCACCTCCGACGGCAGGTGCGCGACGACCCCGGGCAGGCCGTCGCGCTCCTTCCGCAGGGCCAGGCCCGGCGGCAGCATGCCGTCGGTGCCGCCGTTCTCCCGTCGCGCCCACTGCAGCGCCCAGTCGTAGCTGGTCTGCTCGCGGTCGCGGCGGGGCAGCGGCCGCCCGGCCCCCTCGAGGCGCTCGAACGCGCCCCGGGCCTGCGCCTGCGTGATCTGGTGGTCGATCCAGGTCTCGAAGGACATGCCGCGGGGCTTGCACTCGGTCATCGCCCTCGTTGATACCCGGTTCAGGCCGCGGTGCGCAGCGACCGCAGGGCCGGGGTCACGCGGACCAGCTCGTCGAGCATCGCCTTGGCGCCGGCCTCGAGCTCGGCGTCGGGCGCGAACTCGCCGTCCTCGGTGAGGAACTGCGCCAAGAACGGGATGGACACCGCCTCGACCACCGGCAGCATGCGCAGCGAGGCGAGCACCGGCTTGGTCGCCGTGGCCGCGCACAGGCCGGCCGAGACGCCGCCGTAGCCGATCAGCCCGGCCGCCATGTCGGCCCACTCGACCGAGAGGTGGTCCAGGGCGTTCTTCAGCGAGGCTCGTCGAAGACCGGCAGGCCGACCTCGGCCAGGTCGAGGAGCTCGACGTCGAAGCCCGCGTGCTGCTCGGCGAACCGCTGGAATCAGCGGGCGACGGCGATGCCCTTGCCGGTCACGCAGCGTGACCGCGCTCGAGTCACGATCCGGCGACGACCGGCCGGTTCCGGTTGCCCGAGCGGCCCGCTGCTGCCCCTCTCGGGTGCGTTCGCGCAGCGTAGGGACCTGCCACGATCGGGTGACACGCCTCGTCGGGGAGGCGCGACGCCGATGACGGTCCGTGCACCCTGTCCGGGTGCCGTCGTCGTTCGTCCCGGGGTTGCCGGACCTCCCGCCCGACCTCGCCGGACCGGTGGCGGTGGAGCTGGCCAAGCCGGTGCGCGACATCCCGCCCCCGAGCGGGCTGCCGGGCGGCTGCCGCTACGAGCCCAAGTGGGACGGCTACCGGCTCGTCGTCGTCCGCGCGGCGCGCTCCACCCGGCTGTGGTCCAAGCAGGGCCGCGACCTCACCGACCGCTTCCCCGACATCGCCGCCGCGGCCGTGGCCCAGGTGCCGGCCGGCAGCGTGGTCGACGGCGAGGTGGTCGTCTGGAACGGCTCCCGGCTGGACTTCGGCCTGCTCCAGCAGCGCATCTCGACGGCGCCGGGCCGGATCCCCGCCCTGGTCGCCGCCGCCCCGGCCTCGTACGTCGCCTTTGACCTGCTGGCCGCCGGCGGCACCGACCTGCGCCGGCGCACCCTGCGCGTCCGCCGCGAGCAGCTGGAGGCGCTGGCCGCACGGTGGGCGCCCCCGCTGCAGCTCTCGCCCCTGACCGCGGACGTCGAGGAGGCCCGGCAGTGGTTCACCGACTTCCGCCCCGCCGGCGTCGAGGGCCTGGTGGTCAAGGGCGCCTCCAGCCGCTACGCGCCGGGCCGCCGCGAGTGGCTCAAGGTCAAGTCCTGGGAGACGACGGAGATCATCGCCGGCGGTGTGATCGGCTCGATCGAGAAGCCGAGCCAGCTCGTCGCCGGCCTGGTGCGCGACGGCGAGCTGGTGGTCGTCGGGCGCACCAGCCCCCTCTCGCCGCGGCAGGCCGCCGAGCTGGCCGCCGTCCTGCGCCCGGCCGGCCCCGACCACCCGTGGCCCGACCGGATCGGCACCGGCCGGTTCGGCGGCGGCCGGCTCTCGGTGCCGCTGACGAAGGTGGAGCCGGACGTCGTCGTCGAGGTCAGCGCCGACGCGGCGCTGCAGGCCGGCGTCTTCCGGCACCCGATGCGCTTCGTCCGGGTGCGGGCCGACCTGCGCCCCGAGGACCTCGCGGAGCTCTAAGGCTCCTGCGGGGTGCGGCCGAGGGCGACGAGGAAGCGGCGCAGCAGGTCGCCCAGCTGCGCCCGCTCGGCGGCGGAGAGGCCCGCGAGCAGCCGCCGTTCGGTGTCCAGGTGGTCGGGGAGGGCGGCGTCCAGCGCCGCGCGGCCCGCGTCGGTCAGCGTGACGACGACGGCGCGCCCGTCGGCCTCGCTGCGCTCGCGGGTGATGAGGCCCTTCTCCTCCAGCCGGTCCAGCCGTTGGGTGATGGCCCCCGACGTCACCAGCGCCGTGCGCATCAGCGCCGTGGGCGTGAGCTGGTAGGGCTCGCCGGCCCGGCGCAGCGCCGCGAGCACGTCGAAGGCCGGCGCGTCGAGGCCGTGCCGGGCGAAGGTGGCCCGCTGGGCGAGGTGGACCTCCCGCTGGGCCTGGGTGATCCGCCCGATGATGCCCATCGGCGAGCAGTCGAGGTCGGGCCGCTCCCGCGCCCACTGCTCGAGGATCAGGTCGACGGCGTCCCGCCCGTCGCCGCTCACGCGGCGTCCGCCAGGTCGGCCAGGTGCTCGGCGAAGGTGCGCGGCGGCCGGCCCAGCAGCGCGGTGAGCACGCGGGGGCTGCCGGTGAACCCGTGCGCCCGGTAGTGGTCGAACATGGTGCGCAGGCACCGCCCGGCGTAGGAGGTCGGCACGTCCCCCCGGGGGACGGCGTCCTCGGCCACCACCCCGCGACCGAGCCGCTCGCCCATCAGCTCGGCCAGCCGCGGCGCGGTGAGCGGCTCCGGCCCGACCGCCTCGAAGGTGCCGCCGTCCAGGCCGTCCTCGGTGAGCAGCACCGCCGCGGCCTCGGCGACGTCGCGCACGTCCACCAGCGACTGGGCCTGCTGCAGCCCCCACTGGCTGCGCAGCACCCCGCGGGCGGCCACCTCGGGCAGCTGCCCGTCGAAGTTGTCGGCGTAGGCGCACGGCTGCAGCACCCGCCACGGCACCCCGCTGACGTCCAGGGCCTCCTCGGCGCGGTCCTTGCCCGCGTGGTGCGGCATCACCCGCGCCTGGGGCCGCAGCACCGAGTGGTAGACCAGCCGCGGCAGCCCGGCGCGGCGGGCCTCGGCGAACAGCGCCCGGGCGCCCTCGGCCTCGCCGGGGTCGAAGTTGGGCCAGATCAGGTACATCGCGTCGGCGCCGGCGAGCAGGTCGCGCCACGGCTGCGGCCGGGTGAGCTCGCCCTGCACCACCTCGGCGCCCAGCGCCTGCAGCTCGGGGCGCGACCGGCGCCGGGAGACGACCGCGCGCACCGCCTCGCCCCGCTCGCGCAGGGCCCGGACGACGGCGGTGCCGGTGGTCCCGCCGGCCGCCGTCACCACGATCACAGTCGGTACCTCAACAGTGAAGTATCTCGGCAGTCAAGCGACGCGGCGGGCCGGCACCCGGTCGATCCGTCCGGGTGAGCCGTCCCGGTCAGCTGTCCCGGTCAGCGCAGCGCGGTGCTGAGCCGCACGGTGAGCCCGGCCGGGCCGGGGACCAGGTCGACGTGGTCGAAGAGCTTGCGGGCCAGCCACAGGCCCATGCCGCCGCGGCCGAGGTCGAAGCCGTGCGCAGGGATGAACCCGGCCAGGGGGTCGGCGAACGCCCTGCCGCTGTCGGTGATGTGGCAGACCAGCCGGGTGCCGTCGCTCCACAGCCGCGCGGAGACCGGCCGGCGGCCGTGCCGGAACGCGTTCGCGGCCACCTCGCTGATGCCGAGGCGGAGGTCCTCCAGCTGCTCCTCGTCGCCGGTCAGCCCGGGGAGCGCGTCGACGAGCCGGTGCCGGAGCTCCGGCAGCGTGGGAGCGTCGTCGACCACGACCAGCGGGGGGCCGTCCAGCAGCGGCTCGGGGACGGGCTGGAGGGAGCGGACGTAGTCGGCGGGGCTCAGGTAGGCGTCGTTGCTCTTCCACGCCGTCCCGGACGCCAGGTGCGGATGCGTGCTGGCGGCGCTGGCGACCAGGTCCGCGGGCAGCCGGCGGGCGTCGTAGATGCACAGGTTGGTCAGCGGCAGGTCGGCCAGGACGTGGTTGACCACGGCCTCGATCCGCATCTCCTCGCGCACCTGCCGCGGGTCGTCGGTCGCCGGCACCTCGGCCAGCACCCGCACCCGGCCGGCACCGCCCCGGGTGGCCCGGTGGGTGTACTGCCGCAGGTGGGTGAAGACGTCGGGGCCCGCCGTCTCGGCCGGGATGAGGCCGGTGTCGTACTCGACCCGCCCGCCGGCCGTGCCCAGCTCGCGGCGGACGACGTCCGCCGTCTCGGCGCGGCAGGCGAGCACGGTGAGTTCCCCTGCGGCCAGCCCCTCCTCCAGGTACGGGACGGCGAGCTCGAGCAGGGTGGTGTCGGAGTCGAACACCCCGGCGCCGTGCCGGAAGGAGCCCGCGCCCTCGGGCACGGCGTCGTCCGGGGCCGACCTGGCGCCGGGCACGGCTGAGGGCGCGATCTCCTCAGACGTTCCGTTCACAGGCCCCTCGACCGTGCTCCTGGCGGTGCCCCGCACCGCTGCTGTCAGCGCTCACATCGATTGTCGGCCGCTGCCCACCCGAGCTTGACACGGGGTGGTGCGTTCCGCGTCACGAACCGGGAGGGGGAGCGGCCAGCCGGCCGGCGCACGAGGCCGTGCCCAGCCAGGTGTGCGGGGCACCCTGGTAGCACCAGCCCAGCCGCGGACGGCGGGCGCTCACCCACAGCGCGGGCACCCGCTTGTCCCCCGTCCGGGAGCCGGCCAGCGAGAAGCAGTTGCGCGACCGCAGCACGCCGTGGTCGGAGACGAGGACCGCCACGCCCTCCGCGACGGTCAGCGGGGTGCGCCCGGCCGCGGCGATCTCCTCGGTCGCGCGGGTCGGCGGCAGGCCCAGCGTGTCCGGCCCCGGGTCCACGTCGAGCAGCAGGTACGGCGTCGCCGGGACGTCGAGCTCGGGCAGCGGGCGGAAGCCGGCGAGGTCGCCGGGCTCCATCGTGGTGAACCCGGCGCCGCCGACCATCCGGACCGTGCCGAGCACGTCGACGACCGGCGCGTCCGGGACGACGACGACGAACGGGATGCCGCTGCTCCCCGGCAGGGTCGGCAGCAGGTCCCGCAGCGGCTCCAGCCACGCGCGGAAGCACTCGTCGGCGAGCTCGCGCCAGGCCGGCAGCCCCGCCGTCACCAGCGCGTCCACCTGCCGGTCGAACTCCAGGTCGGCCTCGGTGCGGACGACGGGCGGCTGCACCGCGGTCGTCGGCTCCACAGCGGTCATCGGGTCCCTCTCGTCCTCGGGCGGCGCCGCGTCGTCCGCGCGCCGTTTCGGCACGATCGGCGGCGCCTCAGGGCTCCCCAGGCCGCCGGCCGGCCAGCTTAACGACCTCAACCAACGGCACTCCCACCGCGGTGGTGACCTCCGTCTCCTCCAGCGCCCCGCAGTCGAGCCCGCGCAGCACCACCCCGGCCAGCGCACGGGCGGTCGCCGGCTCGTCGAGGACGCCGGCCCCGGTGCGGTCGAGGTAGGCCGCCAGCCGGGCCGCGGCGGCCGGCAGAGCCGCGCGGAAGAAGGCGTAGGTGGCCGCGTAGCGGGTGACCAGCTGCGCCGGGTGCAGGTCCCAGCCCTGGTAGAAGCCGCGCTCGAGCGCCCGCCGGACCAGCCCCGCGTGCAGCCGCCAGGCCGCGTGCACCTGCTCGCGCGGGCCCACCGGCAGCACGTTGGTCGAGCCGTCGACCGCCCGGGCGCGGGTGCCGGCGACCGCCACCTGCACGACCTGCTTGGCGAAGTCGGCCGCCGGGTGGTCGGAGGACTGGTGGGCCGCGGCGATGCCGAGCGAGGCGCTGTAGTCGTAGGTGCCGTAGTGCAGGCCGGTCAGCCGCGGGCCGGCCGCGTGCACCATGCGCGCCACCGTCGCCGCGCCGTCCGGACCGAGCACCGCCTGCGGGGTCTCCACCTGCAGCTCGAGGTCCAGCGCCACGCCGTGCGCGTCCTCGAGCGCGTCGAGCACCGGCAGGAAGGCGCGCACCTGCTCGACGTCGGTCACCTTGGGCAGCGTCACGGTCGAGCGGAGACCCAGGGCCGCGTCTCCCGCGCCGTGGGACTCCGCGTACGCCCCGAGGAAGAGGTCGAGGGTGCGGACGCCGCGGCGGCGGGTCGGCCCCTCCAGCGACTTCGCCCGGACGCCGACCGACGGCAGCGGCTCGCCGGCGACCGCGGCCGCCGCGCGGAGGACGTCGTCGTCCTCCCGGTCGGCCCCGCCCCGGTAGCCGTCCTCGGCGTCGACGCGGAGGTCCTCCACCGGCTCGGCGGCGAGCTTGGCGCGCACCCGGGGCAGCACCTCCTCCACCAGGGCGGGCGCGAGGCCGAGGTCGGGCAGGCCGTGCTCGTCGAGGGCGGCGAGGGCGGCCGAGCCCCACGCGTCCGCCAGGCCGGGCGCGACGGCGTCGGCCGGCACGTAGCAGGTGTGCACCGGCTGCCGGCCGGCCCGCTCGCCGGGATAGGCGGCGATCCGCGCGGCGTCGACCGGCTCCAGCCGCCGGTCCAGCTCGGCGTAGACGTCCTCGTGGAGAGTCAGCGTTCACTCCGGTGGGTTCTGGCCCTCGTGCAGGGGCCCGCCGCGAGCAAGCGAGCGGTGGGGGGCACGGGGGTCCTTCAATCGATCAGCTCGTAGGCCGGCAGGGTGAGGAAGTCGGGGAAGTCGTCGGCCAGCGCCACCTGCTCGAACAGCCGGCGGGCGTCGTCGAGCCGCGGCAGCTCGCCGATCGCCGCGACCTCCTCGGCGACGACCGAGCGCACCAGCTCCTCGGTGACGGTCTCCCCCGTGTCGAGCACGACCCGGTTGTGCACCCACTGCCACACCTGCGAGCGGCTGATCTCCGCCGTCGCGGCGTCCTCCATGAGGTTGTGGATCCCGACCGCGCCGTTGCCGCCGAGCCACGCCGCCAGATAGCGGATCGCCACCTCGACGTTCGCCCGCAGACCGGCCATGGTCCGCTCGCCGGGCACGCCGGCGACGTCCAGCAGTTGCTCCGGCGTCACCGCCACGTCGGGCCGCTGCCGGTCCAGCTGGTTGGGCCGCTCCCCCAGGACGGCATCGAAGACCTCCCGGCAGACCGGCACCAGGTCGGGGTGGGCCACCCACGAGCCGTCGAAGCCGTCGCCGGCCTCGCGGGTCTTGTCCTCGCGGACCTTGGCCAGCGCGCGCTCGTTCACCTCGGGGTCGCGCCGGCTCGGGATGAACGCCGCCATGCCCCCGATGGCCAGCGCCCCCCGGCGGTGGCAGACGGCGACCAGCTGGTCGGTGTAGGCCCGCATCATCGGCGCGGTCATCGTCACCGCGCCCCGGTCGGGGAGCACGAACCCGGCCCCGGCCTCGCGGAAGACCTTGATCACGCTGAACAGGTAGTCCCAGCGGCCGGCGTTGAGCCCGGCGGCGTGGCTGCCCAGCGCGTGCAGCATCTCCTCCATCTCGAACGCGGCCGGGATCGTCTCGATGAGCATCGTCGCCCGGATCGAGCCCTCGGGGATGCCGAGCAGCTGCTCGGCGTGGTCGAACACCCGCGCCCACAGCGCCGCCTCGAGGTGCCCCTCCATCTTGGGCAGGTAGAAGTACGGCCCGCTGCCCCGCTCCAGCTGCTCGGCGGCGTTGTGGAACAGGTACAGCCCCGCGTCGACCAGGGCGCCGACGCTCGGCCTGCCGTCGACGAGGAGGTGCCGCTCGTCGAGGTGCCAGCCGCGCGGCCGCGGCACGATCGTGGGCAGGACGGCGTCGTCGCGGATCCGGTACTCGCGGCCGTCGGGGGCGGTGAGCTCCAGCGTCCGGCGGACGGCGTCGCGCAGCACCACCTGCCCGCCGACGACGTTGCGCCAGTGCGGGGTGTTGGCGTCCTCCAGGTCGGCCAGCCACACGTTGGCGCCGCAGTTGAGCGCGTTGACCGCCATCTTCGGCTCGGTCGGGCCGGTGATCTCCACGCGGCGGTCCTCGAGGCCGGGCGGGGGCGGCGGCACCCGCCAGTCGCCGTCCCGGATCTCCGCAGTCTCCGGGCGGAAGTCGATCCGCCGCTCGGCGGCGATCTCGGCCCGCCGGGTGGCGCGGGCGGCGAGCAGCGCGTCGCGGTGCCCGCCGAACCGGGCCTGCAGGTCGGCGACGAACTCCAGCGCCTCGGGGGTGAGCACCTCGGCGGAGCGCTCGACCTCGGGACCCTCCACGCGCACGTCGGGCATCGCGGCTCTCCTCGCCTCGGGCCGGTGACCAGCAGGGCTGGCATCCTCCCACCGTGGCCCTCGACGACTTCAACGCCGATCCACCCGACCAGGTGGTCCAGTCGCTGCGCACGTGCAACGCCGCCCCCCGGTTCGCCGCGGAGGTGGCCGCCGGACGGCCCTACCGCGACGTCGACACGCTGGTCACCCGCGCCGAGGACGTCGTCCGCGGGCTGCCCTGGGCCGAGGTGGAGCTCGCGCTGGCCGCCCACCCGCGCATCGGCGACCGGGTCGAGGGCTCGTCGGCCGAGGCGCAGGCGTCACGCCGGGAGCAGAGCTCGATGACCGGCGCCGGCGACGACGTGCGGACGGCGCTGCTCGAGGGCAACCGCGCCTACGAGGAGCGGTTCGACCACGTGTTCCTCATCCGCGCGGCCGGCCGCTCACCCGAGGAGATGCTCGCTGAACTCCGCCGCCGGCTGGGTAACGACGAGGAGAGCGAGCGCGGCGAGGTCGTCGAGCAACTGGCCCAGATCACGGGCCTCCGGGTGAGGGGACTGGTCTCATGAGCGTCAGCACGCACGTGCTGGACTCGGTGAACGGGCGGCCGGCCGAGGGGATCGCCGTCCGGCTGTTCGCCGGTGAGGAGCTGCTGGCGCGGGGCGTCACCGACGCCGACGGCCGCTGCCGGCTGCTCGAGGGCGCCACCGAGCCGGGGCGGCACCGGCTCGTGTTCGCCACCGGCGCCTGGTTCGCCCACCAGGACCGCGACACCTTCTACCCCGAGGTGGTGCTCAGCTTCGCCGTCCGCGACCCCGACGAGCACCACCACGTGCCGCTGCTGCTGGCCCCCTTCGCCTACTCCACCTACCGCGGCTCGTGACCGGAGGGGATCCGTCGGCGTCACACGCACGGATCCACTCCGCTCCTACAGTGCGCGCATGGCGATCAGGCTCGGGCGCAACCAGTACGGCAAGGCCGAGGTGCGGGTGGTCGCGGTCGACCGCAGCTCCCCGCGGCACACCCTCGTCGACCTGAACGTCAGCAGCAGCCTGCGCGGCGACTTCGCCGCGGCCCACACCGCGGGCGACAACGCGCACGTGCTGACCACGGACGCGCAGAAGAACACCGTGTTCGCCTTCGCCCGCGACGGGGTCGGCCAGCCGGAGGAGTTCGGCCTGCGCCTGGCCCGGCACTTCGGCGGCTCCTACCCGTGGATCACCGGCGCGCGGGTGGCCGTCGAGTCCTACGGCTGGTCGCGGATCCCGGTCGGCGGCACCCCGCACGACCACGCGTTCCGGCGGGACGGCGGCGAGGTGCGGACGGCGGTGGTGACCGTCGACGGGGACGACGTCCACGTGCTGGCGGGCCTCGCCGACCTCGTCGTCCTGAAGACCACCGGCTCGGAGTTCTGGGGCTTCCCCCGCGACCGGTACACCACCCTGGCCGAGACCCGTGACCGCATCCTGGCCACCGCGGTGACCGCCCGCTGGCGCTACACGACCGCCGACCTCGACTTCGCCGACTCCTTCGCCGGCGTCCGGGGCGCGCTGCTCGAGGCCTTCGCCGCGACGCACTCGCTGGCCCTGCAGCAGACGCTGTACGCGATGGGCGAGGCGGTGCTGGCCCGCTTCGGCGAGGTGGCCGAGATCCGGCTGTCGATGCCGAACAAGCACCACTTCCTGCAGGACCTCTCGGCGTACGGGCTGGACAACCCCGACGTCGTCTACCACGCCGACGACCGCCCGTACGGGCTGATCGAGGGGGTCGTGGAGCGCGACGACGTCCCGGCCGCCGAGATCGCGTGGGAGGGCACGCCCGGCTTCTGCTGAGACCGGCTCAGCCGGCCTCGACGCCGATCCCGCCCAGCACGGCGACGGCGTGGATGCGCAGGTCGGCCTCGTGCTCGTCATGGGTGCGGGTCAGCCCGCCGTCGGTGCCGACGCCGCCGATGCCGCGGAAGTGCGACCAGACCCGCCAGTCGGCCGGCACCCGCACGGCCAGCCCGCCCATCACCGCGCGCACGGTGAGGTCGACGCCGGCGGTCTCGCGGATGCCGGTGAGGTCGATCTCCCCGCCGGCCATGGCCAGGTCGACGCGGAGGCGGGACAGCTCCGGGTTGACCGGGCGCAGCTCGAGCGGCCCCAGGGTGCGCACCCGGCGGATGCTCTTGGTGCTCTCGTCGCCCTCGTCGAGCCGGCGCGCGGCCAGCCGGCCGGCCAGTCCGACGACGACCTGCAGGCCGACCCAGGCGGCCAGCCAGGGCAGCACCCGCCGACCGATCCGTGCCATCCGGTCTCCCATGGCGCCAGCCTGCCCCTCCCCGGCCCGCCTGCCCAGGGGCCCGACCGCCCCTGCCACCATCGGCGGGTGAGCGAACCGCGGGAGACGCTGACCTACGAGGCCTTCGGCACCGCCGCCCGGGACCTGGCGCAGCAGTAGAAGGACCTCCCTGCCCCCCACCACTCGCAAGCTCGCGGCAGGACCCTGCAGGGAGGCCGCACCGGGCGGGGCGCTGGGCTACGCGCTGGACGTGAAGAACCTCTTCGTGATGAACGTGGAGTTCTACACCGGCGTCGACGAGCGGCTCGAGCTGCCCGTCGTCCTGCCGCCGACGCTCGACGTCGTCGACCTCACCGGCGCGAACGTCCTGGTGGCCGACGACGTCGCCGACACCGGCAAGACGCTGGAGCTGGTCCGCGACTTCTGCGCCGGGTACGTCGCCGAGGTGCGGACGGCGGTCATCTACGAGAACCCGCGCTCGATCGTCCGCTGCGACCACGTGTGGAAGCGCACCGACCGGTGGATCGACTTCCCCTGGTCGACGCTGCCGCCGGTGGTGCGGCGGGCGAGGTAGGTGGGCGCCGGCGGCGGGAGACCCTCCGCCGCCGGCGCCGCTCCTCCCGGTCGCTCAGTACCGGAAGCGGGAGACCGAGGAGTGCAGCGCGGACGCCATCCGCGCCACCTCCTCGATGGCCGACCGCGCGTCGGCCATGGCCTGCTGGGTGGAGCCGGTGGCGCCGGCCACGGCCTGGATGTTCTCCGCGATCCGGTCGGCCGACTGCGCGGCCTCGGCGACGTTGCGGTTCATCTCCGTCGTCGTGGCGGTCTGCTCCTCGACGGCCGCGGCGATGGTGCCCTGCGAGTCGTTGATGACGGCGATGATCGAGGAGATCTCGCCGATGGCCCGCACCGCGCCGTCGGTGTCGGCCTGGATGGCCTCGACCCGCTGCGCGATGTCCTCAGTGGCTTTCGCCGTCTCCTGCGCGAGCTCCTTGACCTCGTTGGCCACGACGGCGAAGCCCTTGCCCGCCTCGCCGGCCCGAGCCGCCTCGATGGTGGCGTTGAGCGCCAGCAGGTTGGTCTGCTCGGCGATCGAGGTGATCGTCTTGACCACGCCGGCGATCTCCAGCGACGACTCCCCGAGCTTGGCCACGGTCACGGTGGTCGTGTCCGCCACCTCGACCGCCTGACCGGCCACCCGGGCGACCTCGGCGGCGTTCTGCGCGATCTCGCGGATGCTGGCCCCCATCTGCTCGGAGCCGGCCGCGACGGTCTGCACGCTCGTCGACACCTGCCCGGCGGCGGTGGCCACGGCGCTGCTCTGCGTGGAGGACTCGCCGGCCAGGCGGGCCATGTCCTGGGCGCTGGCCGAGAGCTGCTCGGTCGCCGAGGCGAGGGTGGTCGAGCTGTCGCCGATCGCGGCCACCACGGTGCGCATGTCGGCCATCGCGGCCTCCAGCGCCACCGCCATCCGACCGACCTCGTCGCGGCTGGTCACCCCGGTCTCACCGCGCAAGTCGCCCTCGGCGAGGGCGGCCACGACCGCACCCACCCGGCGCAGCGGGCCGACGACGGAGCGGGTGATGACCCAGCCCAGGCCGGCCAGCAGGGCCACGCCGACGGCGGCGACCAGGACCGCCAGCGTGATCGCGGTGCCGCGCTCCGCGGTGGTCCGGTCGACCGCGGCGCCGGCGTGCGCCTCGATCGCCTCGCCCACCGAGGGCAGCGAGTCCTCGAGGGCGCCGAACTGCTCGCCGAACGCGGGGTACAGCGCGCCGGCCGCGGCCGGGTCCCGCCCGGCGAGGGCGACGACCTGCCCGGCGGCGTCGAGGTAGGCCTCGACGTCCGGCACCACCTGCGCCACGGCCGCGTCCACCTCGCCGGAGAGGTGCGCGGCGGCCAGCCGGTCGAGGATGTCGTGGAAGTTGGCGGTGTGGGCGTCGAGGTCGGCGACGGCGCCCGCGTACCGGTCCCCCACCCCGCCGCTGAGCAGCGCCTGCAGCACGTCGGCCCGGACTGCGTCGTGCATCATGTCCGCCTCGAGCGCCAGCCCTGTCGCCGCGTTGGCGTCCAGCAGCGTCTCGGCACGTTCCCCGGTGTCCTGCAGCGCCCGCACGGTGATCAGGGCGAAGACCGCGAGCGCCACCGCGCCGGCGGCCACGAGGACGGCGAGCTTGGTGCCCAGCGGACGGTCGGACCAGGAACGGGCCACGGTGCTCCCCAGCGGGCCGGCTGTACCGGTGGGCGGTCCACCGTGCCGCTTCCTTCGGCACACGGTTGGAGTGACTACAGCCGAACGGTCGAGGACGGGAAGTCTTGATCCGGTCGTGACCCGGGTCACCCGGCGTGGAGCCGGTAGAAGCGGAAGAAGTCGTGCTCCACCGGGAGGACCTCGACGCCGGCGAACCCGGCCTCCCGCGCGTACCGCTCGAGGGTCGCCGGGCGCATCACCGTGCCGGTGCCGACGGAGGGCCGGGTGGACATCCCGTCGGGCAGGCAGCAGAAGAGGCTGTATCCGTACATCAGCCGCTCGACCTCGTCGCCGGGCGCGGTGAACCGCTCGGCGACCCGCTCGTCGGCCACCAGCACCGTGCCGCCGGGGCGGGCCATCCGCCGCATCGCCCGCAGCACCGACACCGGGTCGGGCAGGTCGTGCACGCACTCGAAGGCCAGCACCAGGTCGTACGCGCCGTCCTCGGCGAGGTCGCCGACGTCGACCACCCGGAACCGCACCCGGTCGCCGACGCCGGACTCGTGCGCGTTGCGCTGCGCCTGCTCGACCGAGGGGACGTCGACGTCGTAGCCGTCGACGCGCGCGGCCGGGTAGCCGAGCGCCATCCCGATCGACGACCAGCCCATGCCGCAGCCGACGTCGGCGACCCGGCCGCCGGCGCGCAGCGCGGCGTCGACGTCCGGCAGCGTCGCGAGCACCTCGGGCACGAGGGAGTGCAGGAAGAACGGGCGGTTGGCGGCGGCCTGCCCCTCCCAGGCGTCCGGCCCCATCTCGTGCCAGCTCAGCCCGCCGCCGGTCCGGTAGGCGTCGACCAGCCGCCCGGTGTTGCGGGTGAAGGCGACGGCCACCTGGGCCAGCGGCGCGGTGTAGGCGGGGCTCAGCTCGTCGACGAGCACGTCCCGGTGCGCGGCCGGCAGCGTGTAGCGGCGGTCGTCCGGCGCGGCGTCGACGTCGTCCACGGTCAGGTAGCCGGCCACGGCCTGCTGCTCCAGCCACTCGCGGGCGTAGCGCGGGTCGGTGCCGGTGCGCTCGGCCAGCTCGGGTGCCGTGGCGGGGGCGGCGGCCAGCGCCCGGTACCAGCCCAGGCGCCCGCCGAGCTCGACCGCGGCGGCCTCGAAGGCCCCGGTCACCGCGGCGACCAGCCGGTCGGCCAGGGCGGTCCGCTGCAGTTCGTCGGGTTCGGTCGTCGTCACGGACCCCGACCGTGGCCTCGCTCCGCTCCCGCCCGACAGGGCCTTACGTCCCGTCCCGGCGGGTCGAGACGGCGACGCTGAAGCGCCGGTCGCGGGCGACCACCCGGGTGGACCCGACCAGCCGGCGCAGCGCCACGGGGTGCGGCAGCGGCGAGTTGAACACCGTCCACAGCTCGCCGCCCGGCCGCAGCACCCGGCCCGCGGCGGCGAACAACCGGTCGGCGGCGCTGGTCACCACGGCCGCCCCGAGGTGGAACGGCGGGTTGCAGACGACGAGGTCGACGCTGCCGGCCGGCACGCTCTCCGCGGCGTCGTCGCGGAGCACCTCGACCGCGACGCCGTTCGCCGCGGCGGTCGCCGCGGCCGACCGGACCGCGGCCGCCGACTGGTCGGTGGCGACCACCCGCACCCCCTCGCGGGGCAGCGCGGCGGCCAGCACGCCGGTGCCGCAGCCGAGGTCGAGCGCCGTGCCGTCCCCGCAGTGCGGCAGCGCCCGCAGCAGCGCCCGGGTGCCGAGGTCCACCCGGGTGCCGGCGAAGGCGGCGCCGTGCGCGCACACGGTCAGCCCGAGGTCGGGGTGGTGCTGCCGCCGGGGGAAGGACGACGCCACCGCGCGCGGGCCGCGGGCGACCAGCACCCGCGACTTCTGCCGGGCGAGGGTCGCCGACACGTCGGTGAACGAGTCGCGCAGGACGTCGTTCATCGCGTGCGTCATGTGCTTGACCCGCCCGCCGACGAGCACCGTGACGTCCGGCGCGGCCGACGCGGCGACGACCTCGGCGATCTCGCGCAGCGCGTCGAGCGCCTTGGGCGCCTTGACCAGGACGACGCGGGCGCCGTCGGCCAGCGCGGCGTCGAGGCCGGTGCGGGCGAAGGAGCCCGTGAGCCCGGTGCGCTCGGCGTTGCGGGCCAGCGCCCGCTCGGCGACCAGCAGGTCCTGGGTGACGCGGACGCCGTCGGCCCGGTGCAGGGCGACCGCGCCGAGGGTGAGCGCCCCGTAGGAGTCGTCGACGACGGCGACCTCCCCCGGGCCGGCGCCGGCGATCAGCCCGGCGGCCTCGTCCAGCAGCAGCCGGTCGGTGGCGTCGACCGCGACGAGGTCCGGGGCCTCGACGTCGGGCTCGCGGGAGAGCTGGGCGAAGAGGTCGCTCACCGGGCGGGGGTGGCGGCGACGAACCCCGCGACCACGTGGGCGAGCTGCGGGCCGACGTCCTCCTGCAGGAAGTGCCCGCCGCCGGCCAGGGTCGTGTGCGGCTGCCCCTGCGCCCCGGGGACGAGCCGCTGGAACACCCGGTCGCCGCCGGCGGTGATCGGGTCGCCGTCGGAGAACGCGGTCAGGAACGGCTTGTCGAAGCGGGTCAGCGTCTCCCAGGCCGCCCGGTTGGCCGCGGCCGCCGGGTCGTCGGGCCGGGTCGGCACCAGAGACGGGAAGACCCGCGCACCGGCCTTGTACCGGTCGTCGGGGAAGGGCGCGTCGTAGGCCGCCACCACCGGGGGCGGCAGCGGCATGAGGGACCCGTTCTGCACCACCCGGCCGATGTCGAACGCCTCCGCCGTCGCGGCGAACCGCTGCCACGCGAGGAACGCCTCGGTCACCGGGTGGTCGCCGGTGGGCAGGCCGGTGTTGGCGACGACCACCCGGGAGAAGCGGTCGGGGTGCTCGCCCACCAGCCGGAGCCCGATCAGCCCGCCCCAGTCCTGCCCCACGAGGGTGACCCCGGTCAGCCCGAGCCCCTCGAACAGGGTCTGCCGCATCCACTCGACGTGCCGGGCGTAGGTGTAGGCGGCCGGGTCCACCGGCTTGTCGGACCGGCCGAACCCGACGAGGTCGGGGGCGACCACCCGCAGCCCGGCGGCCGTGAGCGGCGGGATCACGTGCCGGTACAGGAACGACCAGGACGGCTCGCCGTGCATGAGCAGGACCGGCTCGCCGTCGGGCGGGCCCACGTCGACGACGGCGACCCGCAGCGGGTCGCCGTCGTCGGTGGTGAACGTGACGTAGCTCGGCTCGTAGGGGAAGTCCGGCAGACCGGCGAACCGGTCGTCCGGCGTCCTCAGCACCTCCACGTGCGTCTCGTTCCCCGCTCGCCGCGGCCTCAGACGCCGGGCAGGCCGACCGGGCAGGAGACGCCGGTGGAGTGCACCGGGCAGTAGCCGTTGGGCACCTTGTAGAGGTACTGCTGGTGGTAGTCCTCGGCGTAGAAGAACTCCTGCAGCGGGGCGATCTCGGTGGTGATCTCGCCGTACCCGGCCTCCTTCAGCCGCTGCTGGAAGGCGTCGCGGCTGGCGCGGGCGGCGGCCTCCTGCTCGGGGCCGTCGTAGTAGATGGCCGAGCGGTACTGGGTGCCGATGTCGTTGCCCTGGCGCATGCCCTGGGTGGGGTCGTGGTCCTCCCAGAACACCTTGAGCAGCTGCTCGTAGGAGATCTGCGCGGGGTCGAACACGACGAGGACGACCTCGGTGTGGCCGGTCCGCGCCGAGCAGACCTCCTCGTAGGTCGGGTTGGGCGTGTAGCCGCCGGCGTAGCCCGCGGCGGTGGAGTAGACGCCCGGCGTCTGCCAGAAGACCTTCTCCACGCCCCAGAAGCAGCCCGCGCCGAAGACGGCGGTCTGCAGGCCGGCGGGGAAGGGGGGCTGGATGCGGTTGCCGTTGACGGCGTGCACCTCGGGCACGTGCGGGAGCGGGGTGGGGCGGCCGGGGAGGGCGTCGGCGGCCGAGACCGGCTGCGTCTTGAACCGGGAGAAGACCATGTCCCGAGCCTAGGCCGCCCGGGCAACCCGCCGGGCGCTCCGGAGTGCAGGATCAGCGGGTGATCACGACCCGTGAGTGGCAGCTCGCCGCCCGACCGCACGGCGAGCCGACGCCGGAGGACTTCCGGCTGGTCGAGCACGAGCACCCCGACCCGGCCGACGGGCAGGTCGTCGTCCGCATGCTGGCGATGTCGGTCGACCCGTACATGCGCGGCCGGATGCGCCCCGGCCCCTCGTACGCCCCGCCGTGGGAGGTCGGCGAGACGATGCAGGGCGGCGCGGTCGGCCGCGTGGTGGGGTCCCGCTCGGCCGACGTGCCCGAGGGCGCGCTGGTGCTGACGAACGCGGGCTGGCGCGACGTCGCCGTCCTCGACGCGGGCGCCGTGCGCGTCCTGCCCGACCTCGACGTGCCCCCGAGCTACCACCTCGGCGTGCTGGGCATGCCGGGCCTGACCGCGTACGCGGGGCTGTTCCGCGTGGCCGCGTTCCGGGAGGGCGACGCGGTGCTCGTCTCCGGCGCGGCCGGGGCGGTGGGCAGCCTGGTGGGGCAGTTCGCCCGCCTGCGCGGGGCGTCGCGCGTCGTCGGCAGCGCCGGCAGCCCGGCCAAGGTGGCCTGGCTCACCGGGGAGCTCGGGTTCGACGCCGCCTTCGACTACCACGCCGGCCGGGTGGCCGAGCTGCTCGCCGGCGCCGCCCCCGACGGGATCGACGTCTTCTTCGACAACGTGGGCGGCGAGCACCTGGAGACGGCGATCGGCGCGTTCCGGCTGCACGGGCGGGCCGCGATCTGCGGGTCGATCTCCCAGTACAACGCCGTCGAGCCGCCGCCGGGACCACGCAACCTCTCGCTGCTGGTGGGGCGGCGGATCACCCTGCGCGGGTTCCTGGTCGGCGACCACGGCGACCTGCGGCCCGAGTTCGCCGAGACGGTCGGCGGCTGGCTGCGCGACGGGTCGCTCGTCGTCCGGGAGACGGTCCGCGACGGCCTCGAGGAGGCGGTGCCGGCGTTCCTCGACCTCCTGCGCGGCGGCAACACCGGGAAGATGGTCGTCCGGCTCGCCCCCGACCCGGCCTGACCGTTTCCGGCTCCCCGCGGTCCGGTTTTCCGTCCTGGCGGGACGGGGAATCGGACCGGCACGGGGGGTGGCGCACCCGATCGGGTGCCCGGACCGATCTCGCACGGGCGAGCCTGTTGCCCACCGGGGGCGCCACCGCGCACCATCCGCGCAGCAGCTCGATCGACAGCGCCGTCGGTCCGTGCGAGAGGAGCGGTCGATGACCACCGTCCAGACCGATCGGACCGACCGGCCGCGCTTCCCCGTGCCGCGCCCCGACGAGGCGCACTGGCCCGGGCTGGCCCGCCCCCCGCGGGCGCCGTTCCGCGCGCGCATCGCCGAGGCGGTGTTCCGCTCGGCCGTCGGCCCGCTGCCGATCCGCGTCGTCCTGCCCGACGGGCGGGTGCTCGGCAGCGGCGGCAAGGACGCCCCGGTGATGCGGCTGGTCCGGCCGCAGGCCTTCTTCGCCCGGCTCGGCGCCGACGTGAAGATCGGCTTCGGCGAGGCGTACATGACCGGCGACTGGACCACCGGTGCCGGCACCGACCTGGCCGAGCTGCTCTCGACCTTCGCCGCCCGGGTCGGCCGCCTGGTGCACCCGGCGCTGCAGAAGCTGCGGCACGTCGTCGAGCGCACGCAGCCCGCGCACGAGGAGAACAGCAGGCAGCACAGCCGGAGCAACATCTCACGGCACTACGACCTGTCCAACGAGCTGTTCGCCGAGTTCCTCGACGAGACGATGACCTACTCGTCGGCCTGGTTCGAGCCCGGCGACGACCTGCGGTCGGCGCAGCTGCGCAAGATCGACGGCATCCTCGACCTGGCCCGCGTGCGGTCCGGGATGCGGGTGCTGGAGATCGGCTCCGGCTGGGGTGCGCTGGCGATCCGCGCGGCGCAGGAGCGCGGCGCCGCCGTCACCACGCTGACCCTGTCCGCCGAGCAGCGGAAGCTGGCGCTGGAGCGGGCCGCCGCCGCGGGCGTGGCCGACCGGGTCGACGTCCGGCTGCAGGACTACCGGGACGTGCGCGGGCAGTTCGACGCCGTCGTCTCGGTGGAGATGATCGAGGCGGTCGGCGAGCGGTACTGGCCCACCTACTTCGCCGCGCTCGACCAGCTGCTCGTCCCGGGCGGCCGGGTCGGGCTGCAGTCGATCACCATGCCGCACGACCGGATGCTGGCCACCCGCCGCGGCTACTCCTGGATCCACAAGTACGTGTTCCCCGGCGGGATCATCCCGTCGCTGCGGGCCATCGAGGACACCCTCGCCGCGCACACCGCGCTGTCGGTCGTCGAGCGCCGCGAGCTCGGCCCGCACTACGCCCGCACCCTCGCGCTGTGGCGGGAGAGGTTCCTGGCGAACTGGGGCCGGCTGGAGGGCGCGTTCGACGACACCTTCCGCCGGATGTGGGAGTTCTACCTCGCCTACTGCGAGGCCGGGTTCCGCGTCGGCTACCTCGGCGTCAGCCAGCTCGGCCTGGCCCGCACCCCCACGTGGTGAGCGGAGTGGATCCGTCGGCGGAACGCCGACGGATCCACTCCGCACCTCACGAGAACAGGGCGCTGTAGCCGTTGAGCGCCGGCTGCCCGCCCAGGTGCGCGTACAGCACCGTGGACGACGGCGCGATCTCGCTGCGGCCGACCAGGTCGATCACCGCGGCCATCGACTTCCCCTCGTAGACGGGGTCGGTGACCATGCCCTCGGTGCGCGCGGCCGTCTCCATCGCCCGGATCGTCGTCTCGTCGGGGATGCCGTAGACGCCCGCGTGGTAGCGCTCGTCGAGCTCGACGTCGGCCGCGGTGAGCTCTCGCTGCACGCCGATCGCCTCGGCCGTGCGCCGGGCGATCCGCAGCACCTGGTCGCGGGTCTCGGCCGGCTTGGCGCTGGCGTCGATGCCGAGCACCCGCCGGGGCCGGCCGCCGGCCTCCTCGAGCTGCGCGAACCCGGCGACCATGCCGGCCTGCGTCGAGCCGGTCACCGAGCAGACGACGACGGTGTCGAAGAAGACGCCGAGCTCGGCCTCCTGCGCGGCCACCTCGTGCGCCCAGCCCGCGAACCCGTGCCCGCCCAGCGGGTGGTCGCTGGCCCCGGCCGGGATGGCGTAGGGCTTGCCGCCGCGGGCCTCGATCTCGGCGAGCGCGGCCTCCCAGCTCTCCTTGAACCCGATGCCGAACCCGGCCTTGACCAGCCGGACGTCGGCGCCGGCCAGCCGGCTGATCAGGATGTTGCCGACCTTGTCGTACACGGCGTCGGGCCAGTCGACCCAGCTCTCCTGCACGAGCACGCAGGACAGGCCGACCCGCGCGGCGACGGCGGCGACCTGGCGGGTGTGGTTGCTCTGCACGCCGCCGATCGAGACCAGCGTGTCGCAGCCCTGGGCGAGGGCGTCGGCGACGAGGTACTCCAGCTTGCGGGTCTTGTTGCCGCCGAACGCGATGCCGGAGTTCACGTCCTCCCGCTTGGCCCACACCGCGGCGCCGCCCAGGTGCTCGGTGAGCCGGTCGAGCCGGTGCACCGGGGAGGGGCCGAACAGCAGGGGGTAGCGGGGGAAGTCGTCAAGGCTCATCGGGGTCGTCCTCCAGTTCGGACAGCAGCGCCGTCCAGATCACGGTGGTGGTGGCGACGGCGGCGGCGACGTCACCGGCGGCGCAGGCGGCGATCAGCCGCTCGTGCAGGGCGATCGAGGGGTGCGCGTCGGCGGGGGCGAACCGCAGGCGCTCCAGCCGGCGGATCGCCGGGGTGAAGCGGTCGACGGTGGCGCTGAGCGCACCGTTGCCGGCGCGGGCGAGCAGGACGCCGTGCAGCTCGTCGTCGGCGGCGAGCGCGGCGTCGACGTCCCCGGCGGCCACCGCGGCGGCGAACCGCTCGTTGGCCGCCCGCATGGCCGCGAGGTCGTCGGCGGTCACCCGCGCGGCCGCGGTCCGCACGGCCAGCTCGTGCATCGCCCGGACGACGACGGCGGCGTCGCGGACCTGGCGGACGACGAGCGGGGTCACCCGGGTGTGGCTCTGCGGCTTGGCCTCGACCAGCCCCTCGTCGGCCAGCCGCGCCAGCGCCGCCCGCACCGGCGCGACGGAGAGCCCCAGGCGGGCGGCCAGCGCCGCGTCCTTGACCACCGTGCCGGGCGCGAGGTCGCCGGACACGATCGCGGCCCGGATCCGGTCGGTCGCCTGGTCGCGCAGCAGCACCCGGGCGACGGGAGCGAGGGCGGTCACGGTTGACATTTCAGATGTCAGATGCCGCCGCGTCAAGCCCGGTGCTTGATCGCGACCAAGCGCGGGTGCTTTCTCCCGACAAAGCCCCGATCGTTGCGGTGGTTGGCAGGCACGGGCCTCGTGCGGACGGCGGCCGGGCCGCACCGTGGGCGCATGTACGCCGACTGGGCCTCCCCCGCCGACGCCGCCGCCCACTTCGCGCACCGCCTCGCCGTGGAGACCGACGTCAGCGACGTCGCCGCGGCCCTGGGCAGCGGTGGGTTCGTGCTGCTCGACAGCCGCAGTGCCGAGTCGTGGGCGCAGGGGCACGTGCCGGGCGCGGTGCACCTGCCCGGGCGGGAGATCCCCGCCCGCGCGGCCGCCGAGCTCGACCCCGCCGTCCCCGTGGTCACCTACTGCTGGGGACCGGGCTGCAACGGCGCCACCCGCGCCGCCCTCGCGCTGGCGCTGCTCGGCTACCGCGTGCGGGAGATGCTCGGCGGCTTCGAGTACTGGGCGCGCGAGGGCTTCCCGGTGGAGACCGCCGACGGCGTCCGCCGCGAGGACGTCGACCCGCTGACCGCGCCGCTGCCCGGCATCAGCTGCGGCTGCTGAGCGGCGTCAGCAGTCCTGCTCGGGCAGGTTCTCGCTCGCCCAGCCGGCCAGCTGGTCGAGGATCGGGCGGAGCCGTGCGCCGGCCTCCGTGAGCTCGTAGCTCACCGCGACCGGTGGGCCGGGGTCGACGGCGCGGTGGACCAGCCCGGCGGCCGCGAGTTCGGCCAGCCGGTCGGACAGGACCGAGTCGCTGATGCCGCCGACCGCCCGTCGCAACCCGCTGAAGCCGGCGGGTCCGCCGGCCAGGACACCGATGATGACCCCGTTCCAGCGCTTGCCGAGGAACCCGAACGCGCGGCTGAGCGCTGCGTCGCACGACTGCGTCGTGGAGGTCGCCTCGGCTGTCACGCGGTGATGGTAGACGCCGCGCCTCGGCTCCAGCACTAGCCTTTCCGTAGTGCTAGCTTTTCCGTAGTGCTAGCTTTTCGCTAGTTGCTACGCCGAGGAGAGCACGAGGTCGTCATGTCACTGTTCCGTCTGGACGCCAGCATCCGGGTCGAGGGATCGGCCAGCCGCGAGATCGCGGACATCGTGGAGGCCGGGTGGCGGGCCGGGAACCCGGCCGCGCCGATCACCCGGCGGCACCTCGGGACCGAGCCGGTCCCGGCGACCGCCTGGGGGGACGCCGTCTCGGGCGGCTCCCTCCCCGCGGCGCAGCGCACCCGGCAGCAGGCCGAGGCGGTAGCCCTGGCCGCGACCCTGGCCGACGAGCTGGCCGACGCCGAAGCGCTGCTGTTCGCCGTCCCGCTGTACAACTTCGGCGTCTCGCAGCACTTCAAGGCCTACGTCGACCTGGTGCTCACCGACCCGCGGTTCGCGCCCGGCGGGCAGCCGCCGACCCTGGGCAAGCCCGCCGTCCTGGCCACCGTGCGCGGGGGCAACTACTCCGCTGGGACCCCGCGCGAGGGCTGGGACCACGCCACCTCGTGGATGCGCCGCATCCTGGCCGACGTCTGGCAGCTGGATCTGCGGGTCGTCGAGCGCGAGTTCACGCTGGTCGGTGTCAACCCGGCGCTGGACCAGTTCACCGAGCTCGCCGCGGAGCTGAAGGCGACCGCGGAGCGCGAGGCCGCCGAGCACGGCCGCCTGCTCAGCGCCGCCCCTGCCGCCGCCGCGTGAGCCCGCCGACGGCCCCGCCGTCAGCCCAGGGTGGGGGCGGGGTCGTCGGCGAGGCGCGACCACAGCAGCTCGTCGTGCTTGACGCCGTCCCCGTACCGGTAGGAGCGGCGCAGCCGGCCCTCCTGCGTGAACCCGGCCTTCTCGGCGACGCGGCCGGAGGCGGTGTTCTCCACGGCGTGGCACAGCTCGATCCGGTCCACCGGCAGCGCGGCGAACGCCCACCGGCAGACGGCGTCGACGACGAGCGGGGCGATCCCGCGGCCGCGCGCGGCGGCGGTCGTCCAGTAGCCGATCTCCGCGTCGGCCTGTCCCCGGTCGATCGAGTGCAGCGACACCGAGCCGAGGAGCTCGCCGCTGCCGGCGTCGACGACGGCCCACGAGGCGTGGTCGCCGCCGCTCCAGTCCATCCGGCCCCGGATCATCCGCAGGACGTCGTCGCGCGAGGCCGAGCCCGAGCCGTTCCAGAGCCGGATCGACGGGTCCTGCAGCGCGGTCCACGTGGCCTCGGCGTCGTCCTCCCGCCACGGGCGCAGCAGCACCGGGCCGACCACCAGCTCGAAGGGCTCCACGGCAGCCGATCCTGCCGGGGAGCTCAGACCGGGATCGAGACCCCGACCCCGCCGCGGGTCCGCGCGCCGTAGCGCTCGATCTCGCGCTCCAGGTCCAGCGGCCGGATGGCCATGGCCTGCGCGCGGACCTCCTCGGTGATCAGGTCGGCCGGCAGCAGCCAGGAGACCTCGAACTCCAGGCCGTCGGGGTCCTGGGCGTAGAGGGCCTTGGTGGTGGCGTGGTCGGAGGCGCCGACCAGCGCGCCCGCCTGCACCAGCGCCTCGCGGACGCGGGCGAGCTCGGCGAGCGTGTCCACCTCCCAGGCGAGGTGGTACAGCCCCACGGTGCGGCGGCCGGCCTCCGACGGCCCGGCGCCCGCGCCGATCGCGAACAGCCCGAGGTCGTGGTCGTTGGTCGAGCCCTCGGCCTGCAGGAACACCGCGCGCCCGGGGATCTCCGCAGCTACCCGGAAGCCCAGCACGTCCCGGTAGAAGGCGAGGCTGCGCGCCACGTCGCGCACGTAGAGGACGGCGTGGTTGAGGCGCTGGACCGGCATGGGACGAGCATCCCGCACCATGCTTGAGTCCTCAAGCATCCCTGCGCCCGGCGCGGGTACGAGCGGGTCATGGACCACTCGCGCGTGCCCGTCCTCGAGGCCCTGCAGGAGTTCCGCCGGCGCGGCGACGTCGTCTACGGACCGCCGGGGCACAAGCAGGGCCGCGGCACCGACCCGCGCGTCCTGGAGATCCTCGGTGAGGCGCTGTTCGCCGACGACGTCCTCTCGCTCAACGGCCTCGACGACCGGCGCCAGTCGCAGGGCATCGTCAGCCAGGCGCAGGACCTCATGGCCGACGCCGTCCACGCCGACCACGCGTTCTTCTCCACCTGCGGCAGCTCGCTGTCGGTGAAGACGGCGATCATGTCGGTGGCCGGCCCCGGCGAGCGGCTGATGATCAGCCGCAACGCGCACAAGTCGGTGATCTCCGGGCTGATCATCAGCGGTGTCCAGCCGGTGTGGGTGCACCCGAAGTTCGACCCCGAGCGCAATCTCGCCCACCCGCCGGAGCCCGACGACGTCCGCCGCACCCTCGAGGCGAACCCCGACGTCAAGGGGATGCTGCTGATCACCCCGACCGACTGGGGCACCTGCGCCGACATCGCCGGGACGGCGGACATCATGCACGACGGGACCTGCCGCTGATCGTCGACGAGGCCTGGGGCGCCCACCTGCCGTTCCACCCCGACCTGCCGGCCTGGGGCATGGACGCCGGCGCCGACCTCGTGGTCACCAGCGTGCACAAGATGGGCGGCGCGGTGGAGCAGAGCTCGGTGTTCCACCTGCGCGGCGACCGGATCGATCCCGACGTGCTCAAGGCGCGCGAGGACCTGCTCGGGACGACGAGCTCCTCGGCGCTGGTCTACCTGACCCTCGACGGGTGGCGGCGGCAGATGGTCGAGCACGGCGAGGAGCTGCTCGGGGTGGCGCTCGAGCGGGCCCGGCGCGTGCGCGCGGCGATCTCCGAGCTGCCCGGCATCGACCTGATGGACCGCGAGGTGGTGCGGCCCGGCGGGGCGTTCGACCTCGACCCGCTGGTCATGACCATGGACGTGCGCGGGCTCGGGATCACCGGCTACCAGGCCAGCGAATGGCTGCGGGCCGAGCGGCACGTCGACATCGGCTCGGCCGACGCCTGCCGGATGAGCGCCCGCCTCACGCACGCGGACGACGACGAGACCGAGCAGCTCCTGGTCGACTCGCTGCGGGCGCTGGTCGAGAACGCCGGTTCGATCGAGCGGCCGCCGGCGGTGGCCCTGCCCGAGCCCCGGGCGCTGGAGCTGGAGTCGGTCATGTCCCCGCGCGCGGCCTTCTTCGCCCCGGTCGAGCAGGTGCCGGTGGCGGAGGCGGTCGGCCGCGTCGTCGCGGAGATGGTCACCCCGTACCCGCCCGGTGTGCCGGTGCTCGCGCCGGGTGAGCGGATCACCCAGGAGGTCCTCGACTACCTGACCACCGGCGTCGAGGCCGGCATGCTGCTGCCCGACCCGGCCGACCCGTCGCTGAAGAGCCTGCGGGTGGTCGCGGAGTAGACGTGGTGGACGTCGTCGTCCGGGTCGAGGCCTCGCTGGCCTTCCTGCTGCCGCTGCGCGACCGCGCGGCGCGGGAGCGCCGGCTGGCGTTCGACCCGGACGCGACGGTCGGCCACCTGGTGCAGGCCGCCGGCGTCCCGCTGACCGAGGTCGGGGAGCTGACCGTGGACGGCGGACCGGTCGGGCCTCCTGCCCGCACGACCCCCGGCGCCGTCGTGGGCGTCGGCGCGGCGTCGCGGCCGCAGCCGGTGCCGGCGGGCGGCTTCCTGCTCGACGTCGGGCTCGGCGCGCTCGCCCGGCGGATGCGGCTGCTCGGCCTGGACGCCGCCTGGTCGAACGACGCCGACGACCCGTCGCTGGTGGAGCGGGCCCGGGCCGAGGAGCGGGTGCTGCTCACCCAGGACCGGGGGCTGCTCATGCGCCGCGCCCTGCCGGCCGGCGCACTGGTGCGCGGCAGCGGCGCCGACCCGCAGCTGGCCGACGTCCTCGACCGCTTCGCGCCCGCGCTGGCGCCGCTGACCCGCTGCACGGCCTGCGGCGGGCCGCTCGTCGCCGTCCCCAAGGCCGAGGTGGCCGACCGGCTGCCGCCGGGCACCCGGCGGACCTACGAGGAGTTCTCCCGCTGCACCGCGTGCGGGCGCGTCTACTGGCGCGGCGCGCACGCCCGGCGGATCGACGCGCTGATCGCCCGGGCGCGGTAGGTCGGCCCGCACGGGCCACGGCCTGGCCCCGGTGTGTCACGCGGGCCGGGCAGACAGGAGCGACCGTCCACCCGAGACCGCTCGCGAGGCCGCCGTGTACCTGTCGAAGACCGAGGCCGCCGTCCTGCCGACCATCCGGCTGGGCGCGCCCGACCGGCCGGCACCACCGCCCGCGACGACCGGCCGGCGCCGGCTGTGGCCGCTGCTCGGGCCGGCCTTCGTCGCCGCCGTGGCTTACGTCGACCCGGGCAACTTCGCGACCAACTTCTCCGGCGGCGCGGCCTTCGGCTACACGCTGCTGTGGGTCATCGTCGCGGCCAACCTCATGGCGATGCTCATCCAGTCGCTCACCGCGAAGCTGGGCATGGCCACCGGCCGCGACCTGGCCACCCTCTGCCGCGAGCGGCTGCCCCGGCCGCTGACCCGCGTGCTGTGGCTGCAGGCCGAGGCGGTGGCGATCGCCACCGACCTGGCCGAGATCGTCGGCGGCGCCGTCGCCCTCTACCTGCTCTTCGGCGTGCCGCTGCCGGTCGGCGGCTGCATCACCGCCGTGGTGGCGTTCCTGCTGCTGGCCGCCCAGTCGCGCGGGCACCGGCCGTTCGAGCGGGTGATCGCCGGGCTGCTGCTGGTCATCGGCGCCGGGTTCGTCTACACGCTGATCGGCTCCGGGGTCAGCCTCGGCGGGCTGGCCGGCGGCATGGTGCCCTCCTTCGACGGGCCGGAGAGCCTGGTGCTGGCCACCGGCATCCTCGGCGCCACGGTCATGCCGCACGTCATCTACGTGCACTCGGCGCTCACCCCGGGCCGGTACGGCGACGTCGTCACCGCCGGGCGGACGACGGCGGGACGGCGGCGGCTGCTGCGGGCGCAGCGGCTCGACGTGCTGCTGGCCATGGGCCTGGCCGGCCTGGTGAACGCCACCATGCTGGTGATCGCCGCGCAGCTGTTCAGCGGCGGCGCGCAGGCCGGCTCGCTGGAGACCGTGCACGCCGGTCTCGGCGACCGGCTCGGCGCCGGCGCGGCGGCCGCGTTCGGCATCGCGCTGCTGGCCTCGGGCTTCGCGTCGTCGTCGGTGGGCACGCACGCCGGGCAGGTCGTCATGGCCGGCTTCCTGCGGCGCAGCATCCCGGTGCTGGCCCGCCGGGCGATCACGCTCGCCCCGGCGTTGGCCGTGCTGCTGCTCGGCGCCGACCCGACCGAGGCGCTGGTCTGGTCGCAGGTGGTGCTCTGCTTCGGCATCCCCTTCGCGCTGGTGCCGCTGCTGTGGCTGACCAGCCGCCGCGACCTGATGGGCGGCTGGGTGAACCGGCGGGTCACGACCCTCGCCGGCTCGGTCGTGGCCGCCCTGATCATCGGCCTCAACGTCTACCTGCTCGCCGGCCTGGTGCGCTAGCCCGGAAAGGCCCCTCGCCGGGGTGGTCCGCTGCCACCTCGACCGCCTGTTCACGGGGAGGGAGAGATAGGCTCCACGCCACAACAGAACACGTCCGACAGGGGAGCGCCTAGGCGCTGAGAGTGCGGTCCGCCGCAGACCCTCGAACCTGATCCGGGTAATGCCGGCGCAGGGAGTCTGGAGGAACCATGGCCGACCAGGCCGTCCGTCCGTCGTCCGCCACCACCGACGCGCCCGCGCGCAGCCTGCGCTGGCGCACCGTCGACATCGTCGTCGCCGCCGTCCTCGGCGTCGCCTTCGGCGTCGTCTTCTGGGCGTGGAACCTCGTCTCCGAGACGCTGTCCACGCCGCTGGACTTCTTCCCGCCGATCAAGGGCCTGCTCAACGGGGTCTTCCTGATGCCCGGCGTGGTCGCCGGGCTGCTCGTGCGCAAGCCCGGCGCGGCGGTCTTCGCCTCGACCCTCGCCGCCGCGGTCAGCCTCCTGCTGGGCTCGCCCTACGGCATGATCATCGTCGTCTACGGCCTGGTGCAGGGCGCCGGCGGCGAGCTCGGCTTCCTGCTCACCGGCTACCGCAGCTTCGGCTGGGGCACCGCGGTGCTCGCGGCGGTCACCGCCGGCCTGTCGACGTCGGTGCTCGACCTGTCGCTGTACTACCCGGTGTCGGCCGACTACCCGTTCTGGTCGTTCACCGCCCCGTACACCCTCACCACCGTGCTCTCCAGCGTGCTGCTGGCCGGCGTCGTGGGGCTCCTGCTGGTGCGGGCCCTGGCGCGCACGGGAGCGCTGAGCTCGTTCGCCGCGGGCCGCCGCCGCGTCTGACCCGGGCCCTGCGGTGAGGTCCACGGACGCTCGTGCCCTGCCCACTCCCGGTGGGCACGGCACGAGCGGCCCGGCACGGCTGGTCGCCCGCGGCCTCGGCGTGCGGCACGCCTCCCGCCGCGCCTGGGCGCTCACCGGGATCGACCTCGCCGTCGAGCCCGGTGAGCGGGTGCTGCTCACCGGCGCCTCGGGGTCGGGCAAGTCGACGTTGCTCGCGGCGGTCGCCGGGATCCTCGAGGCCGAGGGCACCGAGGTGGCCGGCTCGCTGACCGTGGACGGCGAGCCGCCGCGGGCGGCCCGCGGCCGGCTCGGCCTGCTGATGCAGGACCCCGACAGCCAGCTCGTGATGACCCGCGCCGGGGACGACGTCGCCTTCGGGCTGGAGAACGCCGGGCTGCCGCCGGCGGAGATCTGGCCCCGCGTCGACGAGGCGCTGGCGGCGGTCGGCTTCCGCTACGGGCGCGGGCGGCCGACCGCGGCGCTGTCGGGCGGGGAGAAGCAGCGGCTGGTGCTCGCCGGGGCGCTGGCCCGCCGGCCGGGCCTGCTGCTGCTCGACGAGCCCACCGCCCAGCTGGACCCCGACGGCGCCGCGCTCGTCCGCGGCGCCGTTGCCCGCGCCACCGCCGACCGCGGCGTGACCGTGCTCGTGGTCGACCACGACGCCGAGCCCTGGCTGCCGCTGGTCGACCGGGTGGTCGAGCTGACGCCCGGCGGCCTGGCCGAGCAGGGCCCCGGCTGGCGGCCGGTCCCGCGCACGGCCGGCCTGGTCCTCCCCCCGGCGGTGGACGGACCGGTCCTGCTCGCGGCCGACGGCGCCGGCTACACCTACCGGGGCGCCCCCGATCCGGCCCTGGGTCCCACCGACGCCGTCCTGACCGCGGGGCGGGCGCTGGCCGTCACCGGGCCGAACGGCACCGGCAAGTCCACCCTCGCCCTGCTCCTGGCGGGCCTGCGGGCGCCGACCGCCGGGCGGGTCGAGGCCTCGGTCGAGCTGGCCGCGGGGGTGCGCAGGGGGTACCGGGAGCCGCACCGGTGGCGGGCCGGCGAGCTGGTGAGCCGGATCGGCACCGTGTTCCAGCACCCCGAGCAGCAGTTCCTCACCGGCCGGCTGCGCGACGAGCTGGCGCTGGGCCCGCTGCGCTCCGGCGGGCACGCCACCGCGGCGCGGGCGACCGCCGACGCGCTGCTGGAGCGGCTCGGGCTGACCGCCTTCGCCGAGGCGAACCCCTACACGCTCTCCGGCGGCCAGCAGCGCCGGCTGTCGGTGGCCACGGCGCTGGCCACCTCGCCCCGGGCCGTGGTGCTCGACGAGCCGACGTTCGGGCAGGACGCCGGGACCTGGCGCGAGCTGGTCGTCCTGCTGGCCGAGCAGCGGGCGGCCGGCTGCGCGGTCGCCGTCGTCACGCACGACGCCGACCTGGTGGACGTCCTGGCCGATGACCGGGTGCAGCTGTGAGCTCGCTGGCGCTCGGGCCGGTGGCCGACGTCCGGCTCTCCCGGCTCAACCCGGTGGCCGGGCTGACCGCGATCGGCGTCGTCACCCTCGTGCTCCTCACCAGCCTCGACGTGGTCACGCCCGCGGTGCTGGTGGCCGCCGAGCTCGCGCTCTTCCCCGCCGCCGGCCTGACCTCGCTGCGCACGATCTGGGTGCGCACCTGGCCGGTGCTCCTGGGCGCGGGCACGGTCGGGCTGGTCAACGTCGTCCTGGCCGACGACGCCCCGCCGATCGCCGGTGTCGGGCTGGGCCTGCGCGTGGTGGGGCTCGCGCTGCCCGGGGTGCTCTTCGCGGCCTCGGTCGACCCGGTGCGGCTGGCCGACGCGCTGACGATCCACTGGCGGCTCTCGACCCGGTTCGCCTACGGCGCGCTGGCGGCCCTCCGGCTCGCCCCGCTGCTGGTCGCCGAGTTCGAGGCCCTGCGGCTGGCCCGGCGGACCCGCGGCGTCGAGGCCGGCCGCAACCCGGTGGCGGCGGTGCGCCTGGTCGCGGGCGTGGGGTTCGCCCTGCTGGTGGCGGCGGTGCGGCGCGGGTCGCGCCTGGCGACGGCGATGGACGCCCGCGGCTTCGACTCCGGCATCCGGCGGACCAACGCGCGCGGCTCCGTCGTCACCGGCCGGGACCGCGCGTTCGTCGCCGCGACCGTCGCCGTGTGCGCCGTCGCGGTGGCCCTCAGCGTGGCCGTCGGGGTCTGGGACCCCGTGTTCGTCGGCGGCTAGCCTGCCGGCCGTGGCCGCCACGCGCTACGTCGCCCTGCTGCGCGCGATCAACCTCGCCCGCACCCGGCGGGTGCCCATGCCGCGGCTGCGCGAGCTCCTCGCCGCGCACGGCTTCGGCGACGTCCGCACCCACCTGTCCAGCGGGAACGTCGTCCTCGACAGCGGCCTGGGCGAGGCCCAGCTGGCCGCGGAGCTCGCGCAGCTGCTGGAGCAGGAGTTCGGCTTCGCCGTCCCGGTCGTCGTCCGCACCGGGGCGCAGCTCGCCGACGTCGTCGCGGCCGACCCGCTCGGCGCGGTCGCGACCGACCCCGCCCGCTACTCCGTCACGTTCTTCCCCGAGGCCCCCGACCCCGCCCGGGTGGCGGCGGCGCCGCGGGTGCCGGGGGCGGAGGTCGAGTTACGCGGCCGGGAGCTCTACCTGTGGCTGCCCGAGGGCCTCCAGGCCGCACGCGGGGTGAAGTGGGACGAGCTGCTCGGCGTCGCCGGGACCAACCGGAACTGGAACACCGTCACGCGGCTCGCCGAGCTCGCCCGGTGAGATCCGGGCTGCCGGACCGGCCGGTGCGTGGTGAACTCGCACCCGAGGCGGACCCGCGGCGGGAGCACGGCGGTCACCCGTCCGGGGTGACACGCGTCCCATCACGTTTGGCGACCCTGCGTGTAACCCATACGCAGGTGTTCGGTCGGTCGTCGATCCCAGGCGGCCTCGGTGGCGAGGGGACAGCACGTGGCGGGCAGGACGGAGCCGGTCTGGCCGTCGGCGGCACCCCCGTCGGCGTTCGACGGCCTGTCCTGGCAGCTCACCGACGTCGCCGAGCTCCCCCGCGTCCGGCACGAGCTGCGCCGCCACGCCGCGACGACGGCGCTGCGGCACGACGCCCGCGGCGAGGACCTGCGCGACCAGCTGGTGCTGGCGCTGGACGAGATGGCCAGCAACGCGCTGCGGCACGGCGGCGGCCGGCAGGTCACCGCGGCGGTGCGGCTCACCGAGCAGGCCTACCTCATCGAGGTCACCGACGGCGCCCCCTCCTCGCCACCGGTGCCGGCGGTCGACCGCGACCCGAGCGAGGGCGGGCTCGGCCTGTACCTGATCGCCGAGCTCGCCACGCGCCACGGCTGGTACGCCGACGGCGCGACGAAGGTGGTCTGGGCGCTGCTCCCCCGCGGCTGAACCGGCCCCCTCGGGGAACCGCCCCGAGCCTGCGAGGGGTGGGGGGAAAGGGGTCCTTCAGGTCACCAAGGGGGGCACGTGCGCCGGGCCGGCCTCGACCGGCCGCGGCCGGTCCTGCGGGTGCAGCCGGATCGCCACGAGCGCGACGTCGTCCTGCAGGCCATCGGGCCGCAGCCGGGCGATGAGCTGGTCGCACAGCTCGGCGAGCGGCCGGTCGGCGAGCTCGGCCAGCGCCTCGCGCAGGCGGTCGATGCCCTCGTCGAGCAGCAGGTCGCGGCCCTCCACCAGCCCGTCGGTGTAGAGCAGGACGGTCGACCCACGGGCGAAGGTGACGACGGACTCCGTGCGGGGCGCGGTGTGGTCGACGCCGAGCATGAGCTCGGCCCGGTCGGCCGCGAGCAGCTCGATCCGCCCGTCGGCGTGCCGCAGCAGCGGGGGCGGGTGGCCGGCGTTCGACCAGCGCAGCCGCGTCACACCGGCCGCCTTCTCCTCCGGTGTCTGCTCGACGCGGCCGATCGCGGCGGTGGCCAGCGCGTGCATCTCCAGCCCGTGCACGGCGCGGTCGAGCTCGGTGAGGATCCGGGCCGGCGCGATCCCGTCGCGGTAGGCGATGCCGCGCAGCAGGCCGCGCAGCTGGCCCATGATCGCGGCGGCCTCGGTGTCGTGGCCGACCACGTCGCCGATGACGAGCACCGCCGCACCGTCGGGCTGCAGGAAGGCGTCGTACCAGTCGCCGCCGACCTGGGCCGCCTCCATCGCCGGGTGGTAGCGCACCACGATCTCGGCGTGGTCCGGCTCGGGCGGCGCGGTGAGCATGCTGCGCTGCAGCCCCTCGGCCAGCCGCCGCTGCTGGTCGTAGAGGCGGGCGTTGTCGAGCGCCAGGGCGGCGCGGTCAGCGACCTCCCGGGCCGCGGCGATGTCCTCGCCGTCGGCCGGTGGACGGTCGGCGCCGCGGTAGACGCTGAGCGCGCCGAGGGTCCGGCCGCGCGCGGTCAGCGGGAGCGCCACCGCGGTGGCCGGGGCCAGCTCGTCGAACAGCGGCCGCACCTCGGGTGCCATGCCGGGCAGGATCGCCGCCGGCACGTCGGGCACCACCATGACCCGCCCCTCGGCGAGGGCGGCGAAGATCGGGGCCGCCGGGTCGACCGCGGCCAGCCGCAGCTGCGCGTAGCGCGCCGTCGTCCCCCGGGCGGCGGGGTCGCGGTGCCAGCTGCCGACGTCGCGCATCCGGCCGTCCTCGTCGAGGAGGCTGACGATCGCCCAGTCCCCGAGCACGGGGACCACGGCCTCGGCCAGGTGCTGCAGGGCACCGCTCTCGTCCTGCCCGATCGTCTGCGAGAGCATCGCGCTGACCTCGGCGACCAGCGCCAGCCGGGTGGCGCTGCGCAGCGCCCGCTCCTCGGCCGCGCGGCGCTCGGTGATGTCGTGGAAGTAGACCGACAGACCGTCGGGACCCGGCCAGGCCCGCACCTCGTACCAGGCGGCGAGCGGCGGCGGGTAGTACGCCTGGAAGACCCGCTCCCCGCCGGAGCTCATCGCCCCGCGGTAGTGGGTCTCGAACTCGCTGCCGACGGCGGCCGGGAACAGCTCCCAGATGTCCCCGCCGATCAGCTCCTCGCGCGAGGCCTGCAGCAGCCGCTCGCCCTCGGCGTTGACGTAGGCGAACCGGAAGTCGCGGTCGAGGGAGAAGAACGCCGCGGGCATGGTCTCGAGGACGCGGGCCACGCGCGCGTCGGCGTCCCGCTGCTCGGTGGTGTCGTACGCCGCGCCGAGCAGCCGGACGGCGACCCCGCGGTCGTCGCCGACGGCCCGGCCGCGGGCGTCGATCCAGCGGATCTCCCCGCTGGGCAGGACGACCCGGTACTCGGCCTCGTAGGTGCCGCAGGTGTCGATCGCGTGCCGCAGCGCCTCGGACACCCGGGGCAGGTCGTCGGGGTGCAGCCGGTCGTTGAACGCCTCGATGCTCTCGGTGAAGGTGGCCCGGTCGTAGCCGAACAGCTGCACCAGCCGGTCGTCCCAGATGAGCCGGCCGGTGACGAGGTCCCAGTCGAAGCTGCCGATCTCGGCGGCGTCGATCGCCAGCTCGAAGCGCAGCCGGTGCGCTTCGAACTCGCGGGCCAGCGCCGACAGCTCCAGCTCGGTGGCGATCGAGTCGGCCATCTGCCGCAGCAGCCCGACGTCGCCCTCCTGCCACTGCCGCACGCGGCGGTCGGCGACCACGAGCGCCCCGACCACGTGCCCGTCGA
This sequence comes from Geodermatophilus sp. SYSU D00691, assembly GCF_054050275.1. Classification (NCBI taxonomy): domain Bacteria; kingdom Bacillati; phylum Actinomycetota; class Actinomycetes; order Geodermatophilales; family Geodermatophilaceae; genus Geodermatophilus; species Geodermatophilus sp. SYSU D00691. The sequence continues at coordinate 59,873 of NZ_JBJGYZ010000017.1, read as the reverse complement.
AGCCGGACAGGGGCATGCCGAGGAAGGAGCCGACGCCGCGCTCGGTCACCGCCGACAGGCCGGCGGTGCGCGGGTCCGCGGCGGCGTCGTCGATCACCAGGGCCTCGCCGGTGGCCGCCACCAGGGCGGCGACCGAGTCGTCCAGGGGGGTGGCGCTGCCGACGGTGCCGATGGGCAGGCCGGCGCCGCTCACCACGGACTCGGTGTCGCCGAGCAGCGAGATCCGCACCATGGGCACGCCGAGGAGCCGCGCGACCAGCTCGGCGAGCCGCTGCAGGGGTCGCGAACCGGCTGCCGTCTCTTCCAGCCGGCGCACGGCGGCCAGGCGGCCGTCAGGCGAGCTCACGCCGGTTCCTTCCACGACTCCGTCGACGGCCTGCTTCTGGACCGCCGGGGCGAGGAACGGGCACTCGCCGCTGTCCGACGTTCCTTTGTCTCACGGAGGACCCGTCGCGCACAACGCATGTGTCGGAACCGACAGGAATCGATCGAGCACTCACCGTCCGGCCGCGTAGCCCTGCATCCCCCTCGGGTTGGCCGCCGCCCGGAGGATCCCGGTCGCCGGGTCGCGGCTGACGGCGGACATCCGGCCCAGCGACCAGGCGTCCGAGACGACGACGTCGTGGCCCCGGCGGCGCAGCTCCGCGACGACGCCGTCGCCGATGCGCGACTCGACGACGACCTCCCCGGGCGTGGTGTCCCGCGGGTAGAAGGACGACGGGAAGCTGGTCGTGTGCCAGGCCGGCGCGTCGATGGCGGCCTGCAGGTCGAGTCCGCGCAGGGTGTGCGCCAGCCAGAAGCACAGCTGCCACTGCTCCTGCTGGTCCCCGCCGGGGGTGCCGAACGCCAGGGTGGGGACGCCGTCGCGCAGGGCCAGGGACGGCGTGAGGGTGGTGCGCGGGCGCTTGCCCGGCGCCAGCGAGTTCGGCAGGCCGGGCTCGAGCCAGAACATCTGCGCCCGGGTGCCGAGCGCGAAGCCGAGCTCCGGGATCACCGGCGAGCTCTGCAGCCAGCCCCCGGACGGGGTGGCGGAGACCAGGTTGCCCCAGCGGTCGACCACGTCGACGTGGCAGGTGTCGCCGCGGGTCGTGCCCAGCGGGTCGACGGTCGGCTCGCCGACGCCGGCGGCGTGCGGGCGGGGCCCGGTCGAGCCGGCGGTCACGAAGGCCGGCAGCCGGGGCGGGCGCCCACCCGGGGAACCGGGCCGCAGGTCGCGGCTGGCGGTCCCCCCGATGAGCGCCCGCCTCTCGGCGTTGTAGGCGGGCGAGAGCAGCTCGCCCACCGGCACGTCCTCCACGTCCCCGTACCAGGCTTCGCGGTCGGCCATCGCCAGCTTCATCGCCTCGACGCTCGCATGCACCACCTCGGCGGTGTCCGCGTCTTCGGAGACGGAGGCGTTGCGTCCCGCGGAGCCGGCCGGCAGGGCACCGTCCAGCATCGCCAGCACCTGGAGCAGCGCCGGTCCCTGGGACCACGGCCCGGCCTTCGCGAGCGTCCACCCCCGCCAGTCCAGCGTGACCGGCGGCTCGTACGTCGGCGTCCACGTGGCCAGGTCCTGCGCGGTCAGAAACCCGCTGTGCCGACGACCGGAGTCGTCCGGCACCGGGTACCGGCAGAACCTGTCGATCGCCTCGGCGACGAAGCCCGTGCACCAGGCGGCCAGTGCCGCGTCGATCTGCGCCTCTCGGGTGGGACCGCGCGCTGCGTCGAGCAGTCGGCGGTAGGTCGAGGCCAGGACCGGGTTGCGGAAGAGGCTGCCGGCGGCGGGAACTGCACCGTCGGAGGTGAGCCAGGTGGCGGCCGAAGTAGGCCAGGAGGTGCGGAAGTGCTCGGAGACCGAGGCGACGGTCGCGACCACCCGCGGGTGCAGGGGGTGGCCGGTCTCGGCGTACTCGACGGCGTAGCGGAGGACGGCGTCCAGCGGCAGGGTGCCGTGGTCGCGCAGCAGGGTCAGCCAGGCGCCGACGGCGCCCGGGACCGTCGCGGCGAGGAGGCCGGTTCCGGGGACCAGCTGGAGGTCCAGTTCCCGGAAGGCGTCGATCGTCGCAGCGGCGGGGGCGACCCCCTGACCGGACAGGAGCTCGGGCTGCCCCGTATCCCCCCTGGCGAAGAGGACGGGGACCTCGCCCCCGGGCCCGTTGAGGTGGGGCTCCACGACCTGGAGGGCCAGCCCGGTGGCGACGGCCGCGTCGAACGCGTTGCCGCCCTGCTCGAGGGTGGCCATGCCGGCGGCGGTGGCCAGCCAGTGGGTGGAGGCGACCATGCCGAAGGTGCCGGCGAGCTCCGGTCGGGTGGTGAACACCCGGCCACACTAGGTGCGGCAGCGGGACGGTGCGCCGCGGCGGGGGAAGACGCCGCGGGCGGGATCGTGGGGGTGCTGGGCAGCGCGCGCAGGACGACGGGGCCGTCCGGGCGGGGCCGCTCGGGGGCGAGCGAGATGACCCGCGCCGAGGCGCCCCAGCTGCAGTAGGCGCCGTCCGGGCCGGCGCCCCAGAGGGCGGCGCGGCGCAGCAGGCCGCGCAGGCCGCGGCACGGGCGTGGAGCGGGCGCCGCAGCCGGGCGCCCGGGGTTCCAGGCGAGGTGCTCACCGTTCGGGCCGGCGCCCCAGAGCGCGGCGCGGCGGGCCAGCCCGCGCAGCCCGCCGGGCGCCGGCGGGGCGACGGCGACCGGCGCGGGGGTGGGGGCGACGACGGGCGCCGGCTCGGTCCGGCGCGCGGGAGCCGCGGGGGAGCGCAGCGGCGGCACGGGGCGCAGCGCCACGCCGCGGGACGAGCGGTAGGCCGTCGACCGGCGCGGGCGGTGCGCCGGGCGGTGCGCCGGGCGGGGCAGCATCGCGTCGGCCCGGTCGAGCACGTCCAGCAGGCCGGCGAGCGAGGTGTCGGCGTCGGCAGGGGAGGACGGCAGGAGCCGCGCGGCGGCCGGAGAACGCGTCTCGCTGCTCATGCCGTCCTCCCTTCCGTTCCGGTGACCGCGGCTGGGGAAGGTGCCGCGGACAAGGAGAAAAGTAGGCGGCGGGGCACGCCATTTCGGCTCTTTCACGACACCCCTGGAGTGCGCGTGACCGAACCGTTGCGGCAGCCCGCGGAACCCGGCGGTGACCTGCTCTTTCCGCCGTCCGCTTGTCGACATGAGACGCATTTCCCCGCTCGCGGGCGCCATTTCCGGCACCGGTCGCCTCGCGCGGCCACTGACACGCGCGGCGTGTCGGGGGATGTGGGGCTCGCGGCGGGTGGCGGCCTAGAGGCGCGCGGCGATCGCGGCGGCCAGCCGCTGGGCCGAGCCGGGCGCGACGGGCAGGTTGAGGCTCGGCTCGGTCAGCTCCACCTCGATCACGACGGGTGCGCCCTCGGCATCCGGCACGAGGTCGACCCGCGCGTACAGCGGCTCGCTGCCCGTTCGCTCGCGGACGGCGGCCAGCACCGCGTCGCCGACGGCGCGCTGCGCCGCGGTCGCGGTGCGGGCGGTGATGGTCTCGGCGGCGAACAGGCCGGGGCCGAGCGGCTCCCCCGCCAGCAGCGCCGCCTTGCCGAAGGCGTGGCTGTACGCGCCGGCGAGGTAGACCAGGCCGGTCTCGCCCTCGTCGTCCAGCCTGTGCAGGTAGGGCTGCACCATGACCGGCCGGCCGGTGCCGAGGACCCGCTCGGCGAAGGCGCCGGCCGCGGTCCGGTCGCCGGCCCGGAAGCGGGCCGTGTCGCGGGCCCCCGCCGACACCACCGGCTTGACCACCAGGTCGCCGTCCCACCGCGCGAGCGCGCCGGGCACCTGCGCGGCCGTGGCGGCCCAGGTCGTCGGGACGACGGCGATCCCGGCCTCGGCCAGCTCGGCGAGGTAGCGCTTGTCGGTGTTCCACTCGAGCACCGCTGCCGGGTTGTGCAGCGCCGTGACCGCCTCGACCGACCGCGCCCACGCGAGGAAGTCGGCGCGGCGCGGCGCGTAGTCCCAGGTGGAGCGGACGACGACCAGGTCGGCGCCCGCCCAGTCGGCGGCGGGATCGGCCCAGTCGGCGACGCCCGCGGTGAGGCCGGCGTCGGCGAGCGCGGCCAGCAGCAGCGGCTCGTCGTCGTCCAGACCCCGGGCCTCGGCGCAGCTGGCCAGGAGCACGGAAGGCACCCGGGCAGTCTGCCGGGCGGCACCGACGGGGCCCTCTGGTGGGATGCACCGGTGCCCACGCCACTGGTGATCGACACCGACCCCGGCATCGACGACGCCCTGGCGATCCTGCTCGCCCTGGCCAGTCCGGAGGTGGACCTGAAGCTGGTCACCACGGTGCACGGCAACGTGGAGCTGGAGCGGACGACGGACAACGCGCTGCGGGTGCTGCACCTGGCCGGCCGCAGCGACGTGCCGGTCGCCGCCGGGGCCGCGGCGTCGCTGGTGCACCCGCAGGCCGAGCGGGCCGGGCACGTGCACGGCAGGGCGGGCCTCGGCGGGGTGGTGCTGCCGCCGTCCCCGGCCGCCGTCGACCCGCGCCCGGCCGTGATCGCCCTCGCCGACCTCCTGCTGTCCTCGCCCGAGCCCGTCACCGTGGCGGCCATCGGGCCGCTGACCAACCTCGCCCTCCTGCTCGGCGTCTTCCCCGAGGCCGCCCGGCGGATCGGCCGGCTGGTCGTCATGGGCGGCTCGGCGTCCCACGGCGGCAACGTCACCGCGGCCGCCGAGTTCAACGTGTGGGCCGACCCCGAGGCGGCGCAGGCGGTGTTCGGCGCCGGCCTGCCCACCACGATGGTCGGTCTCGACGTCACCATCCCCACGGTGCTGACCGAGGACGGGATCGCCCGGTTCGCGGCCGCGGGCCCGGTGGGGGAGCAGGCGGCGGCGATCCTCCAGCAGTACCGGGACCACGCGCGCAGCTCCTACGGGACCAGCGGCGTGGTGGTGCACGACGCGCTCGCGCTCACCGAGGCCATCGCCCCGGGGACGCTGGGCAGCGTGCGCCGCTCCGTCGTCGTCGACACCACGCTGGGCGCCGGGCGCGGTCAGACGCTGGTCGACCGGCGCAACGTCTCGGCCGATCCCCGCGCCGTCGCGGTGGCCGAGACGGTCGACAGCGCGACCGCGGTCGAGTTCATGGTCGAGCGGCTGAGCCGCCTCGACCGGTGACGTCCCGGCTTCAGGCCCGGGCCGGCTCGCCCACGTCGTGGAGGTGGCGGAGCACCTGGGCGTAGGAGTCGAGCAGGCCGGTCTCGACGTACCGGACGCCCCGCTCGGCGCAGAACCGCTCGACCAGCGGCTTCGCGCGCCGCAGGTTGGGTCGCGGCATGCTCGGGAAGAGGTGGTGCTCGATCTGGTAGTTCAGCCCACCGAGCAGCCAGTCGGTGAAACGGCTGCCCCGGACGTTGCGCGAGGTCAGCACCTGGCGGCGGAGGTAGTCCTTCTCCTCCTCGGCGGTCAGCGGCGGCATGCCCTTGTGGTTGGGCGCGAACGAGCAGCCCATGTAGAAGCCGAACACCGCCTGGTGGACGGCGAGGAAGAGCAGCGCCTGGCCCCAGGTCAGGACGAGGAACGGCGCGGCGACGAAGGCGGCCACGTGGACGGCGAGCAGCGCGCCCTCCCGCCACCGCGCCCTGACCGTGCCGTCGCGCAGCGCCTCGATGCTGCCGACGTGCAAGTTCAGCCCCTCGAGCAGGAGGATCGGGAAGAAGACGACGGCCTGGTGGCGGGTGAGCCACCCGAAGAGCCCGGTCCGGCCCTCCGCCTGTCCGTGCAGGAAGACGAGCGGGCCGGCGGGCGCGACGTCGGGGTCGAGCTCCCCGTGGTTGGGGTGGGCGTGGTGCCGGTTGTGCTTGTCGATCCACCAGCCGAAGCTCAGCCCGGTCAGCAGGTTGCCCAGGAGCAGGCCGGTCACGTAGCTGCTGGTCCGGGTGCGCGTCACCTGCTTGTGACCGGCGTCGTGGCCCAGCATGGCGACCTGGGTGGACAGCACACCGAGGACGGCCGCGGTGAGCAGCTGCCACCAGCTGGGGCCGATGAGCGCGAACGCGGCCCAGGCGGCGGCGAACAGGCCCAGGGTCAGGGTGAACTTCGCGACGTAGTAGCCGGTGCGCCGTTCCAGCAGGCCGGCCGCCTTGATCCGGGCGGACAGGTCGGCGTAGTCGCTGCGCGCGCGGGTGCGCGCCGGTGCTTCGGCGGTGGTCAAGCGGGTCTCCTCGGCGCGGGAAACGCACGCGCCGGGGCCGGGGCGCTCGGGCCGGTGGCCCGATGGTCGTCCGGTGGTGCTCGGCCGGACGCCTGTCGTGCCCTCCACCATAGGCGCGTTCGCCGGTCCCCGCAGAACCGGCGGACGGACCGGTCCGTGCGCTAGGAGCCGAGGAGCGCCCGTGCGTCGAGCCGGCCCGCCACGACGGCCTCGGCGACCGCGGTGAGCGCGAGTCCGTGCCGCCGGGCGTGGGCGCGCATGCGGACGAACGCCTCGGCCACGCTCAGCCCGGCCCGGGCCGCCAGCACCCCCTTCGCCTGCTCGATGAGCACCCGGCTGTTCAGTGCCGTCTGCAGCTGCTCGGAGAGCACCGTCTGGTCGTGCAGGTTCCGTTCGTGCAGCAGGCCGATCGTGGCGACGTCCGCCATCGCCTGCCCGACCGCCACATCGTCGGCGGACAGGCGGCGAGGCGCGTCCGTGAACAGGTTCAGCGCACCGATCACCTGTCTGCGCAGCCGCATCGGCAGCGCGTGTGCTCCCCCGAACCCGGCCGCCACGGCCGCGGGGCGGAACCGCGGCCAGCGGTCGGAGACGGCCGCGAGGTCGATGTTGGCCTGCGCGACCCCGCTGCTGAAGCAGTCCAGGCAGGGGCCCTCGCGCACGTCCAGCTGGAACAGCTCCAGGAGCCGGGCCCGCTCCTCGGTGGCAGCCACGAGCTGCAGGTCCCCGCGCTGGTCGGCCAGCACCAGCCCGGCGGCGTCGGCGTCCAGCAGCTCGACGCAGCGGTCCACCAGCACCTGCAGGAAGTCGACCGGGTCGAACTCCTCCACCAGCGTGTCGGCGAGCTCGACGAAGACGTGCGCCAGACGCTCGTACCCGGCCATGCTCGGCTCCCCTCGTCCCGGACCTCGACGTCGCGTTGCTTCGATCACTGCCCCCGCTCGCCGGGGCGCTCGACCTCCGAGAAGGTCAGCACACCGGCCAGGACGTCCCGCGCGACCGTGCCGACCGGCCGCTCGGCGGCGTAGGCGCGCGCCCGCAGCAGCGCGAGGGCCTGCTCCAGCGGTACACCGGCCTGCACCGACACCATGCCGGTCGCCTGGTGCACCTCCGCGCGGTCCTCGACCACCGCCACCGGACCGGATGCGGCGTCGTCCCCCGGGTGCAGCAGGACGGCGGTCGCCACGTCGGCGAACGACAGCGCCTCGGCAAGCTCGGCATCGCTGAGCCCCCCGACGTGTGCCCGGTAGAGGTCCAGGCTGCCGAGCCGGATCGTGCCCACAACCAGCGGCAGCGCGAAGACCGCCCGGATGCCGGCGTCGAGAGCCGCGGCGCAGAAGGCCGGCCACCGCGTCGGTCCGTTCCGGCCGAGGTCCGGCTGCAGGACGAGGCGACCGGTTCGCACCGCGTCGACGCACGGCCCCTCGCCCACGGTGAACTGCAGCTCCTCCGCGAGCGACGCCCGCGGCCCGGCCACCGCGACCGTGGCGGGCGGGCCGTCCCGGCTCCGCAGCACGAGACCGACCCCGGTGCCCGGCAGTGCACGGGCGCAGGCGTCGGTCAGCCGAGGGAGCAGGCCGCCGTCGTCCTCGCCGGCCGCGAGGAGCGCGGCCAGGATCTCGCTCCCGCGCGAGGACACGGGGTCACCCGCGCTTCCCGTCCTGGGTGGAGGCGACGATGCCCTGGGCGATGTCACGCAGTTTGCGGTTGTAGCGCTGCGAGGCCTCGCGCAGCACCTCGAACGCCTGCTCGGCGTCGATGTGCCGCTGGGCCATGAGCACGCCCTTGGCCTGCTCGATCACGGCCCGCGAGTCCATGGCCAGCCGCATGTGCCGGGCCTGCTCGCCGAGCTGGGCGTGCGCGTCGGCGTTCACGACGGCGACCGCGATCGCCTCGGCGACCTCGAGGCCGGCCTCGAGCGACTCCGCAGAGGCGAAGGCCCGCGGCGTCGACGAGTAGATGTTGAGCGCGCCGATGCTGGTGCCCTGGTACGGCAGGGGGACCGACAGCGAACTGCCCACGCCCAGCTCGCGGACCCGCGCCACGTAGTCCGGCCAGCGCTGCTCGGTGGTCATGTCGTCGATCCGCAGCACGACGTTGCCGCGGCCGGCGTCGAGGCACGGCCCGTAACCGCGCTCGTACTGCAGCTCGTCGGCGTCGAGCGCCATCTGCCCGCTGTGCGCGGCGGTGAAGCCCTTGTCGTCCCGGATCAGGGTGATCGACGTCGACTCCGCCCCGGGGATGCTCCGCCGGGCGAGGTCGGTGATCTCGCCGAGGATCTCCTCGAGGCGGCGATCGGCCAGGACCACCCGGCTGAGCTCCCGCAGCAGCTGCTCCACGCCGGACAGTCTGCCAACAGCCACCCGGGATTCCGGGCCCCCTCTGCACGACGGCCAGCTTTCGGTCAGGATGGAGGCCGCCCGGGGACGCCGTCCCGACCGTGCGGAGCAGACGCGAGGGGTAGGGATGGTCCAGGAGCCGAGCCGGGACCCCGGTCCCCCTGCGGCCCTCGACACCTGGCCCTGTGCCCCGGTGCCCTCGGTGCCCGGCGACGTCTGGCACTGGCAGCTGGCCTCGATGCCCGTGGTGTCGCGGGTGCGCTCCGACCTGCGGGCGCGGATCGCCCACCCGTCGGTCAGCTCCCACTCCACCGACGACGCGCGCGACGGGCTGCTGCTGGTGTTCGAGGAGCTGGCGTCCAACGCCCTGCGGCACGGCGGTGGTGACGTGCGCGCGCTGGTGGTGGCCGGTCCCGACGGCTGGCTGCTCGACCTCAGCGACGAGGCGCCGCACAAGCCCCCGGTGCCGGCGGTCGACCGCGACCCCGCCCTGGGCGGCATGGGACTGCACCTGGTGGCCCAGCTGTCGGTCGACTTCGGCTGGGAGGGCCGGCCGGGGCGCAAGCACGTGTGGGCGCGGCTGCCCTCCGGGCGCACGGACCTGGAGAGCGCCCGGGACCAGCTGCCCGAGCCGCGGTCCCCCGACATCCGCTGGGGCGACTGACCCCTAGTCCGGGCGCTTGGCGCGGTCCTCGCGCAGCGCCTGGAACACGCGGCGGCGCACGCGGTCGCCCTCCCGCTCGGGCAGGCCGACGAAGCGCAGCGAGAGCAGCCAGCGGGTGCCCCGGGCCTGCAGGCGCACCACCTCCGCCCTGGTGCGCAGCGGCGCGTCCTCCATCTCGAGGACCAGGTCGACCTGGTCGCCGTTCTCGGGCGGCGCGCCGAAGCCCTCGGCGGTCACGCGCAGGCCGGCCTCGCTGAGGTCCACGGACTCGCCCTCGAGCTCGACGCTGCTGAAGCCGACCCCGGCCGGCAGCGTGAGCCGCGCGCGCACCGCCTTGCGGCGCTGGCTGACCCCGGCCGGTCCGGTGGCGCGCAGCCGCCAGCGCACCGCGGCGCCCTGCTCGACGTCGACGACCTCGGCGGGCAGCGCGCGGGTCTCCTCGTCGGCGATCCAGAAGACCTCGACCGCGTCACCGGGGACGACGACGACCTCGTCGACGAACTCGCTGACCGACGGCCGGACGGTCAGGGCACCTCCGCTGACCATCTCGACGCGCGTGCTGACCGAGACGCCCCGGCTGGTGAGCGTCACCTCGGCCTCGGTCTGCTCCTCCGGGTGGTCGACACCCGGCTCGCTGATCATCTGTGGTCACTCCGATCTGGGTCCGCGGTGTCCGAGGACCAGCCGGCGGACCCCGCGGTGACGAACCGTAGCCGTCACGCGGATCGTCAGGTTCCGTCGCCGGCCCGACTCGCCGACAGTGCCGCTCACCCCGACGGGGGAGCCGGTCACCCACGGTGAACGTGCTGTCGCCCGCGCATCCTTCCGCCCCGACCGGCGCGCGGGCAGACTGCGGCACCATGAGGTTCCGGACGACGGTGGAGCAGACCGGGGGGACGACGACCGGCCTGCCGGTCCCCGCCGAGGTGGTGGAGGCGCTGGGCGCCGGGCGCAAGCCGCCCGTGCGCGTGACCGTGGGCGGGCACACCTACCGGAGCACCGTCGCCTCGCGCAACGGCGGCTTCATGCTGTCGCTGAGCTCCGCGAACCGGGCCGCGGCCGGGGTGGCGGGCGGTGACGAGGTCGACGTCGACATCGAGCTGGACGACGCGCCGCGCGAGGTCGTCGTGCCCGACGACCTGGCCGCCGCCCTGGCCGGTGACGACGCCGCCCGCGCGACCTTCGAGAAGCTCGCCTACAGCCACCGGCAGCGCCACGTGCTGGCCATCGAGGATGCGAAGACCCCGGAGACCCGGGCGCGGCGGGTGGAGAAGGCCCTGGCGATGCTGCGTGAGGGCGGCCGCTAGAACTCAGGCCGAGTCGGCGACCGCGGCGCCCTCGTGCTCGTGCCGGGCGCAGTGGGCGCAGCAGTAGAAGTGGCCCTCGACCACGACGCCGTGGCCGATCACCTTGCAGCCGCAGTGCTCGCACACCGGGGCCATCTTGTGGATCGCGCACTCGAAGCTGTCGAAGGTGTGCCGGGCGCCGGCGGCGACCACCTCGAAGCTCATGTCGTAGTCGTTGCCGCAGACCTCGCAGACCGCCATCGCCCCTCCCCGGACCGGTGTCGGACGCGCTCCTTCCCCGGACGGCGCCGGCGGACACGCACGACGCACCGACCGTGTGCGCGAACTGTCAGCCCGCCGGGCCGGAACTGACAGTTCGCGCACACGGTCGCCGCCGGGGACGGCCCTCACCCCGCGGGGGCCAGGCGGGGTCGAGGCCCTCGGGTCAGCGGACCGGGGCGCCGATGGGACGGTGTGCCTGATCGCGGTGACCTGGCTGCCTCTGGCCGGCGCGGCCCTGCTGCCCGGGCTCGGCGGTGGGCGTGGAGGCGCTGACGACCGGCGTCTACCATGTCGCCACCGCCTGGATCATCGCGATCGTCGCCCACGCAGCGGGTGACCGTCAGCGAGCTCGGTGCGCGCGTGCGCCCGAAGCGCGAGCAGGACCGGACCCAGCGCCCTGCTGGCGCGGCTGGATCGGCTCAGCCACGAGGACCCGCTCACCGGGCTGGCCAACCGCCGCCGCTGGGACGCCGAGCTCAGCCCGGTCTGCGCGGAGGCCCGCGCTGAGGCCACCGACGTCGCCGTCGTCCTCCTCGACCTCAACCACTTCAAGCAGGTCAACGACCGCTACGGCCACGCCGGCGGCGACCAGTTCGGCATCCTGCTCCCCCGGGGCGGCCTGGAGCGGACCGTCGACCTGGCCCGTGCCCCGCGCGAGCGGGCCCGGGAGCTGTAGCGGGCCGGCTTGGAGCCCGGCGCGCGATCAGCCTGTCGCTCGGCGTGGCTGTCGGCACCGGCGCCCGGGCCTACCCGCTCGAGCGCGTATCCCGAGCCGACGCCCAGCTCCACCGCGCCAAGATCACCCACCGACGCGGTGGGCGCCCCCACCGCGTAGCGGCTCAGCCGCTGCGGCGGGCGGTGAAGCCGCTGACGAACTCGCGCAGGCTGCGGGTCGGCCGCAGCCACGCGCCGTCCGGCGGCAGCGCGTCCAGCCGGACCCGGTCCAGCGGCGCGGCGAAGGCTCCCGGCACGTCCTCGATGTCGATGAACTCGAGCAGGTCGGAGCTGATCGCGTAGCCGGCAACCTCGCTGAAGGCGACCACGACGACCTGCGTCCCCTGCCGGACCAGCTCCTCCAGCGGCTCGGCGAAGTTCCGGCCGTCACCCGAGAACACCACCAGCCGGCGCAGCCGGTGGCTGTGCGACCGGACGTCGATGTGGTCGAGCATGTCCTGGTCGATGTCGTCGTCCGGCTGCGTCTTGGGCCGGGCGAAGACGGCGAACCCGAAGCTGCGCAGCGCCTCCACCCACCGCTGCAGGCTGCCGACGACCGGCGGGATGTTGGCGAACACGCACGCCTCGACCTCGGGGGCGTCCGGCGCTCCCGGGTCCCCGGCCCCCTCGACGAACCAGGCGGCGATGGCGTCAAAGCGCGGCCGCGTCTCGGCGGTGGGCCGCGCGCCGATCACCGTCGACAGGGTCATGTCGATGTTCGGCGCGTCCCAGATGAGCAGGTCCAGCGGCGGTCGCGACCGGTCACCGGTCGACGCGGCGGCGGGGTCGTCCAGGACCGGGGTCTCGAGCACCCCCGCAGTCTGCCCGTCGCCGCCGCCGAGGACGCCGGGGAGGTCGGCCGCCGGCCGGGGTGGCCCCGCCGGGGCGCTGGCCCGGCGCACCCGCCGGCGGGCCGGCCGGTCGGTCAACGCCGCTGGCCCTCCACGGCGAGCGCGCAGCGGTCGCCACCGGCCGCGTTGACCGCGTGCACCCAGGCGGCGACCCGCTCGGCCGGCATCGGCTGCCCGAGCAGCCAGCCCTGGGCGAGGTCGCAGCCGGCGTCGCGGACCAGCCGCAGGTGCTCGGGGGTCTCCACGCCCTCGGCCACCGACCGGATGCCGAGCGTGCGGGTCAGCGCCACGATCGCGGCCAGCACGTCGCCGCTGCCGGACGCCGACACCTGCTGCGCGGCGCTGAGCAGCGAGCGGTCGATCTTCAGGGTGCCGATGGGCAGCGCCAGCAGCTGGGCGAGCGAGGACCAGCCGGTGCCGAAGTCGTCGATCGCGACGCGGACGCCGAACGACCGCAGGACCGACAGCTGCTCCTCGGCGCGGGCCGGGTCCTCGGCCAGGCTGGTCTCGGTCAGCTCCACGGTGAGGTGCTCCGGCGGCAGGCCGGACTCCCGCAGCGCCGATCGCACGTCGCGCACCAGGGTCTCGGTGGCGAAGTGCCGCGCGCTGATGTTGACCGCGATTCGCAGCGGCAGCCCCTCGGCCGCCCACTGCGCCGCGTTGCGGCTGGTCTCGTGCAGCAGCCAGCGGGTCATCGGGATCAGCTGGCCGGTCTCCTCGGCCACCGACAGGAAGGAGTCCGGCGGCAGCAGGCCGCGCTCGGGGTGCTGCCAGCGGACCAGGGCCTCGACGCCCTCGATCGCGCCCGTGTCCAGCCGGACGATCGGCTGGTAGTGGACGACGAGCTGGTCGAGCGCGCCGTCGCGCAGCCGGGTGGCGACCTCCAGGCGCCAGCGCGCGGCGTCGCGCAGGCCCGCCGAGAAGAGGTGGACGCGGTCGCGCCCGGAGGCCTTGGCCGCGTACATGGCCGAGTCGGCGTCGCTGAGCAGGCCGTGGGCGTCCTGGGACCCGGGCTCGGCCACCGCCACGCCGATGCTCGCCGACAGCGGCACGGCCAGCCCCTCGGCCGGGAACGGCGCGGTGAACGAGCCCTGCAGCCGGAACGCCAGCGCGGCCGCCTCGTTGCTGTCGACGTCCCGGGCCAGCACCAGGAACTGGTCGCCGGCCAGCCGGCCGACCGCGTCGCCGGGGCGCACCTGCTCGACCAGCCGGTAGGCCACCTGCCGCAGCAGCGCGTCGCCGACCTGGTGCCCCAGCGAGTCGTTGACCGTCTTGAACCCGTCGAGGTCGAGGTGCAGCAGCGCCGTCGAGCGGCGGCTGGGATCGTGCAGCGCGTCGGCGATCAGCTCCAGCAACCGGGAGCGGTTGGGCAGGCCGGTCAGCTCGTCGTGCCGGGCCTGCCACGCCAGCGCCTGCTCGCCGACCACCCGCTCGGTGACGTCGACGTGGCTGACCACGACCTGGCGGGACCCGACCACCCGGGACGCCTGCAGGTGGAACCAGGCGACCGACGGGCCCAGGCGTGTGGAGTACTCGTGGTCGAAGGGCCGGGTGTCCGCCGATCCCTCCACGAGCTCCTTGAGCCCGGCCGCGATCGCCGCGTGGTCGGCCGGGTCCAGCCCGTTGGCCATGCAGGTCAGGTAGTCGTCGCCGACGACGCCGGGCTCGTAGCCGTTCTGCCGGAGGAGGTCGCCGTTGAGCGCCCACGCCCGGTTGGCGGTCTGGATGCGGCCGTCCTCGCCGACCAGCACGGTCGCCGCGGGCAGCGACTCCAGGATCGCCGTCAGCTGGCTCGTGCGCGCCCGGCGCACCAGGTCAGCGCGGCGCCGCTCGTCGATGTCGCGGACGAAGATGGTGACGCCGAAGGAGTCGGGGGTCGCCCGGATCTCGTACCAGCGCTGGGACGGCTCGTGCACGTATTCGAAGGCGCGCGGCTGGCCGTCCTCGACGACGCTGACGAGCTGGTCGGCCAGCAGCCTCCCGGTGATCTCCGGACGGCAGTGCTTGAGCGTGTGGCCGAGGAGTTCGTCGGCGGAGGTGCGCAGCAGCCGCTCGCCGGCCGGGTTCACGTAGGTGAACCGCCAGCGGGGGTCCAGCTGGAAGACGGCGTCGGCGATCCCGTGGAGCGGGTCGTGACGGACCGGCGTCCGGTCGACGTCGTGAGACTCCACGCTGCCCGCTTCCTGCTCCCCCGGTGTGCCGGATCCGGCCGCGGGACACCGCGGACCGACCGACCTGGACGCCGCCGACGGCATCGGTGGCGCCGGCGCTCCCCACGAGAGTAGCCGGGGACAGCGGTGAGTCACACCGTTGTGACTCGCGCGCGATCGACGATCTTGCGGGTCGCCGTCCCCGCCGGGAGAGTGCCCAGCACAGCGCCCCAGTCGCCGCCCAGGCGTGTGGCGCAGAACGCGTCGGCGACGGCGGGAGGGGCGTAGCGCAGGAGCAGCGAGCCCTGCAGGCACAGGGCCAGCAGGCCCGCCACGCGGCGGGCGCGCAGGGGCAGCTGCTCGGGGTCGCCGAGCTCGGTGGCCAACCGCTTCACCGCCTCGTCGAAGCGGGCGTCGGCCCCGCGGGCGAGGTCGATCTCGGCGGTCACCGCGGCCAGCGAGTCGGAGTGCCGGCCGAGCGCACGCAGCACGTCGAGGGCGATGACGTTGCCGGAGCCCTCCCAGATCGAGTTCAGCGGGGCCTGCCGGTAGAGCCGGGGCAACCCGGAGTCCTCGACGTAGCCGTTGCCGCCGAGCACCTCCAGCGCCTCGGCGACGGTGGCCGCCGTCCGCTTGCACACCCAGAACTTCGCCGCGGCGCCGGCCAGCCGGAGGAAGTCGGCCTCCCCCGCGTCGAGCGCGGCCGCCAGCCGGACCGCCAGGACCGTGGCCGCCTCGCTCTCGACCGCCAGGTCGGCGAGGACGTTCTGCATCAGCGGCTGGTCGACCAGCAGCGCGCCGAAGGCGCGGCGGTGGTCGGCGTGGTGGACGGCCTGGGTCAGCGCCGCACGGACGGTGGCCGCCGAGCCGAGCACGCAGTCAAGGCGGGTCACGTTGACCATCTCGATGATCGTGGGGACGCCGCGGCCCGGCTCCCCCACCAGCCAGCCCGTCGTCCCGTCGAACTCCACCTCGCTGGAGGCGTTGGCCCGGTCGCCGAGCTTGTCCTTGAGCCGCTGCAACCGGAACACGTTGCGACTGCCGTCGGGCAGCACGCGCGGCACGAGGAAGCAGGAGACGCCCTCCTCGAGCTGGGCCAGCACCAGGAACAGGTCGCTCATCGGCGCCGAGGTGAACCACTTGTGGCCGGTGAGGGCGTACGTGCCGTCGGTGTTCGGGACGGCGCGCGTGGTGTTGGCGCGGACGTCCGAGCCACCCTGCTTCTCGGTCATGCCCATGCCGGCGACGAGGCCGGGCTTGCCGGCGGGGTCGGTCAGGCCGAAGGCGTACGCGGGCGCGGTGAGGCCGGGCTCGTAGCGGGCCGCCAGCTGGGGGTTGCGACGCAGTGCGGGGACGACGGCGTAGGTCATCGTGACCGGGCAGCCGTGGCCCATCTCGACCTGCGTCCAGCCGAGGTAGCCGACGGCGCGGCGGACGTGCGGGTGCGGCTCGGCGCTCGCCCACGGGGCGCCGGCCAGGCCGTGCGTGACGGCGGTGCGCATGAGTTCGTGCCAGGCCGGGTGGAACTCGACCTCGTCGATCCGGTGGCCGTAGCGGTCGTGCGTGCGCAGCCGCGGCGGGTTCTCGTTCGCCGCCCGGCCCCACTCCTGCGCCTGCTCGCTGCCGGCCAGCCGGCCGAGCTCGCCCAGGGACTCGAGGGCGTCCCGGCCCGCGTGCCGGACGCAAGCCTCGGCCAGGACGGCGTCCCCGGCGATCGGGTCGTGCCCGACCAGCGGCGGGACCTGGTTGGTCACCTCGTGGGTGGTGCTCATGCGCCGACGCTACCGGCCGGTAAGGCGCCGTCGACACCATCGGCCACGGCGGCGCCCCCGTGGTCGGCGTCGCGGTGGAACCGGCCGCTCGTGCCCGCCCGGCCCCGTGAAACCCGGGCGGACACGACGCGGCCTGCGTTCTGCCGGCGCACCGCGCGTGGCCGTCCGGCCCCGTGAAACCCGGGCGGACACGACGCGGTTCGTCCTGCTGGCGCCCCGCCCGCGCCCGCCCGGCCCCGTGAAACCCGGGCGGACGCGATGCGGCCGCCCCGGCGGATGGCCTCCCGACCCGCCCCGTGACGGGTCGGGCGGCCACCGCCGGTTCCGGTCGGAGGGGCCGCGCCGGACCCGGCGGAGCCTGAGCACGGCGACGGGTCCCTCCTCCCGGACCGCCCGGGCGCAGCGGCGTCCGGACGGCGGATCGGGAAAGGCCGGCCCGCCCCGGCGTCACGCGGACGCCCGGGGGGACCGGCCCGGAGGGACCTCAGTCGGGAGAGGTGGACGGCTCGGGATTCGAGCCGGTGCGGAGGACGGCGGCCGGGTCGGTGGAGACCGAGCCGACGTGCTCCGGATGCCGCGCCCCCGTCGGGATCACGGCGAAGAAAGCGGGCGCGGTCGAGCCGCCACCCGCCGAGGAAGAGGACGGCGGTGCCGAGGTCGGGACGTCGGCCGGCGTCCCGGAGGAGTGCGGAGCAGGAGCGCCCCGACCGGCGTCGGCCGGGGCGGTGCTGCCGTACGTCCCGACGGCGGGCACGGACGGCGAGAAGGCGAACAGGCCGGCGAGGGCCGCCACGGTTGTCGGGACGGCGGGGGAGACCAGGCTCGCGGCTGACGCGCTGACGTTCTCGGCGACCGGGATGAGGGCCTCGGCCATCGAGGCCGGCGTGCCGAGGACGGGGGTCGGCAACGGGGCGACAGCGCCGGTGACGACCGGAGCGAGGATCCCGCTCACCACCGGCGCGACGGCCTCGACCGCCGGCGTCAGGACGGGCGCGAGTACCTCGACCACCGGCGTCGCGACGGGCGCGAGGACCTCGACCGCCGGCGTCGCGACGGGCGTAAGGACCTCGACCACCGGGGTGAGCACGACGACGTCCGCGACCGGCGTCACGACGCTGTCGACCACCGGGACGACCTCGACGACGGGCGCGAGCACGTCCTCGACGATCGGGGTCACGACCAGCACTGCGTCCTCGACAGCGGGCGCCAGCACCTGATCGACCCCCGGGGTCACGACCGGGATGGCGACGTCCTGGACCACCGGCGTGACGACGTCCTCGACCACCGGCGTGACGACGTCCTCGACCACCGGGGTCACGACCTCGACCACCGGCGTCGCCACATCCTCGACCACCGGCGTGACGACGTCCTCGACCACCGGCGTGACGACGTCCTCGACCACCGGGGTCACGACCTCGACCACCGGCGTCGCCACATCCTCGACCACCGGCGTGACGACGTCCTCGACCACCGAGGCGATCACGTCCACAGCCGGGGTGACGACGCCCTCCACGACCGGCGCGAGCACCTCGTCCACGACCGGCGTGACCACGGGAGAGACGACGTCCTCGACGACCGGCGTCACCACCGGCGTCGCCCCATCCTTGACCACCGGGGTCACGACCTCGACGACCGGCGTCACCACCGGCGTCGCCCCATCCTCGACCACCGGGGTCACGACGTCGACGACCGGCGTCACCACCGGCGTCGCCCCATCCTCGACCACCGGGGTCACGACGTCGACGACCGGCGTCACCACCGGCGTCGCTACGTCCTCCACCACCGGCGTGACGATGTCCTCGACCACCGGCGCCACCACGTCCTCGACCACCGGGGTGACGACCGGGGCGACGATGTCCTCGACCACCGGCGTGACGATGTCCTCGACCACCGGCGACAGCACGTCCTCGACCACCGGCGTGACGACCGGGGCCACCACGTCCTCGACCACCGGCGTCGCTACGTCCTCGACCACCGGCGTGACGATGTCCTCGACCACCGGCGACAGCACGTCCTCGACCACCGGCGTGACGACCGGGGCCACCACGTCCTCGACCACCGGCGCCACCTCGTCCACCACCGGCGCCACGGACGACGGAACGACGTCCTCGACCACCGGCGTGACGACCTCGTCCACCGCGGGCGACACGGTCTGCTCGGCCACCGGCGCCACCTCGTCCACCACCGGCGCCACGGACGACGGAACGACGTCCTCGACCACCGGCGTGACGACCTGGTCGACCGCGGGCGACGGGGTCTGGACCACCGGCGTCAGGACTTCGTCCACCACCGGGGCGGGCGCCTCGGTCACCGGTGCGACCGAGTCCTGCAGCTCAGGGGTCGGGAGGGCAGGAGCGGGCAGGTCGGTGCCCGTGGGCAGGGGGGCGGTCACCTCGGCGGCGGGCTCGGTCACCGGTGCCGGGGTCGGGGCCACCACGTCCTCGGCGACCGCGGGCACGTCCTCGACCGAGGGGACCACGTCTTCGACCGCCGGGACCACGTCTTCGACGACCGGCACCACGGGGGCCGTCGACTCCTGCGCCGGCGCCTCCTCGGCCGGTGCCGTCACGTCCTCGACGGGTGCCGTCACGTCCTCGACGACCGGTGCCACCGGCTCCGACGGCGCGCCGGTCGAGTCCTCGACCGGCGCCACGACCGGCCCGGCGACGTCCTCGACCGGCGGGAGCACGTCTTCGACGACCGGCACCACGGGGGCCGTCGACTCCTCCGCCGGCGCCTCCTCGGCCGGTGCCGTCACGTCCTCGACGGGTGCCGTCACGTCCTCGACGACCGGTGCCACCGGCTCCGACGGCGCGTCGGTCGAGTCCTCGACCGGCGCCACGACCGGCGCGTCGACGTCCTCGACCGCCGAGCCAACCGGCTCCACGACGTCGGCCACCGGAGCGACCGGCGCCTCCACCGGCTCATCGGTCTCGACCGGCGCCTCGAGCGCAGTGGAGGGCACCTCGTCGGCCGCGCGCACGGGGCCGCTCAGGACGGCCAGGGCGAACAGGCCGCCGGCGGTGAAGAGCAGGAGGAGGAGCGCGCGCAGAGCCCACGGGTGGGGGAAGCGTCCCCCGGTCGCGGCCCCCGCGGGCTCGGGCATGCCACTGTCGTTAGGCAGGAGTTGGGGCCGCAAAACCTGCGATCGAGTGTTCTTCTGGTCGCGGCGCGGTGTGACGCATGTTGCACGTGGAACATGCCGGCACGGGTCAGACCCGCGGGCCGCCCACCAGCAGAACCCGCAGCAGGTGCATGGCGAGCACGACCGATCGGGCGCGGACCGCCGAGCGCGACCCGGGCAGCCGCAGCGACCGCTCCTGACGTCCGTCCGGGCCGACGGCGCACAGGTGCACCGTGCCGACGGGCTTGTCCGCCGTCCCGCCGCCCGGCCCGGCGATGCCGGTGATGCCGACGCCGATGTCCGCGCCGAACCGGGCGCGAGCGCCCTCGGCGAGCGCGGCGGCGACCTCGGGGCTCACCGCGCCGTGCGCGGCCAGGACGTCGGCGGGCACGTCGAGCAGCTGCTCCTTGGCGCTGTTCGCGTACACGGTGACCCCGCCGAGCACCCAGGCCGACGAGCCCGGTCGCTCGGTGAGGCGTGCGGTCAGCAGGCCGCCGGTGCACGACTCGGCCGTGGCGACGGTGAGCCCGCGGTCGGCGAAGCCCTGGGCGACGAGGTCGTCGAGGGTGGGGCCGCGGGAGAACAGCGTGTCGCCGAAGTCCGCCTCGACCACCGCGGCGAGCCGCTGGTACGCCTGCTGCGCGTCCGGCGCGTAGCGGGTGACGATCTCCAGCTCGCCGTCGCGAAGGCAGGTGGTGATCTCCAGGCCGGCCAGCTCGGCGTCGTGCTCGCGGAGTGTGGCCGCCAGCTGAGACTCCAGTGTCCCCCACAGCCGCAGCGTCTCCTGCCGCAGCTCGGTGCGGCCGGCCAGCGCGGTCTGCGTCGGCGCGGCGGCCAGCGCGGCCGCCCACATCCCCTGCAGCTCCCCGGGCGGGCCGGGGAGCACCAGCACCGGCGGTCCGTCGCGGCCGTCGGCGGGCGGCACGACGAGGCCGGGTGCCGTCCCCACCGGGTCCAGCACCGTGGCGCCCGCGGGCACCAGCGCCTGCTTGCGCACCCCGGCCGCCGTCGCCTCCGGGTCGGCCCGCCACCCGCGGCGGGCCATGAGCCGCTCGACGATGGCGCCGATCCGCTGCTCCAGCTCCGGGTCGACGGTCGACGGCCGCCCCTGGAAGTCCCCGACGACCTGCGCGGTGAGGTCGTCGGCGGTCGGGCCCAGCCCACCGGAGGTGATCAGCAGGTCCACGCCGGTGCCGACCAGGAACTCCAGGGCCGAGCGGACGTCGTCCGGCCGGTCGCCCACCACGACGACGTGCCCGACGTCGACGCCGAGCGCGCGCAGCTGCTCGGCCAGCCAGGGCCCGTTCCGGTCCGCGACCCGGCCGGTCAGCACCTCAGTGCCCGTGACGACGATGCCGGCGCGCGTGCCCACCCGGCGACCCTAACGGGAAGGGACCGTCCGGATGCGGACAGGAGCGACGCTCCCGACCCGCCCTCCGGCGTTCCCCGGGACGACGGACGTGGCGGAGCTAGCGTGCGCAATCGCAGCGGCGCCCGGCGGACGGGCCCGTCCCGTCCCCCTGGAGGCCGGCGTGTCCCTCTCCCCACCTCCCCCGCGCACGTCGACCCACCGCACCGTGCGGCTGACCCGCAACCGGGTCCGGGACGACGGCGCGCCGGCGACCGCGCCGCCGCCCGCGGAGGTGCACCCGACCGGACCGGTGGACGGCCTGCCGCGACCGCCCCGACCGACGTCGGCGGTGCCGCTGGTCCGCCCGAGGAGGGGCACCGCCGCCGTCCGCGTGCTGGTCCTCGGCTCGGCCGGGCTGCTGCAGGCCGGCCTGCTGCTGCGCCCGGACGGCGAGGCACCGCTGTGGTCGGCCGCTCCGCTCTGGGCCGCCTTCGCCACCCTCGCCGTCCTGCTCTCGCTGCTCGCCGCCGTGCGCTCGCGGCAGCTGCGCAACGACCGGGCGTGGAAGACCGCCGCCGCGGGGCTGACCGCGCTCGCCGTGTTCTGGGTGCTGGTGGTCCTGCCCGAGGCGACCACGAACCGGGGTTTCGTCCTCACCGCCGCGCTCGGCTGCCTCGGCGTGGCCCTCTGGCTCGCACCGGCCCACCGGCCCTGAGGCGGTCAGCGCCCTCGGCCGTTCCCGTTCCCGCCGCCGTTGCCGTTCCCGCCGCCGTTCCCGTTGCCCTGACCCCGGCCGTTCCCGGAGGACCCGCCGGAGCCGCCGGGGCCGGCGCTGCCGCCGTCGACCGTCTCCACCGGGGCGGGCGCCGGCGGCACGGCCGCCTGGACCGGGACGCTCGGCGCGGCGGGCTCCGGTGACGCGGACGGCGCCGACGCGGACGACGAGGCCGCGGACGGCGAGGTCGGCGGCGCGACGGCGTAGGTGACGGTGACCAGGTCGCCGGGGGCGAGCGCGCCGACCGGGCTGACGGCCAGCACCGTCCCGGGCGCGACGGTGTCCGTCGGCGAGGGCACCGTGGTCACCCGCAGCCCGGCGGCGGCGAGCGCGTCCTCCACCTCGTCCAGCGGCCGCCCCACGTGGTCGGTCGAGCGGAGCACGATCCCGGCGCCGGTCGCGGTGTCCGCCACGGCCGGTGGCACCGCGGCCGGGGCGGCGATCACCAGGGCGCCGACGCCGAGCCCGGCCCCCGCCACGAGGGCGGCCATCGGCACCAGCGCCCGCCGCAGCCGCCGGCGCGGCGCCCGGGCCACGTCCAGCGGCCGGGTCGGCGGGGGCGCCGGCAGCGGCCGCCCGGCGAGGACGGCGTCCACGGCGTCGCGGAAGGCCGCACCGTCGGGCAGGCGCTCCTCGGGGTCCTTGCGCAGCGCCCGCGCGACCAGCGCCCGCACCGGCTCGGGGACGTCGTCCGGCAGCGGCGCGGGCTCCTCGCGGATCTGCCGGAGGGCGATCTGCACGGGGGTGCCGCCGTCGAAGGCCCGCCGGCCGGCCAGGCACTCGTAGGCCACCATGCCGAGCGCGTAGACGTCGCTGGCCGGGCCGCTCCGGCCGCCGTCGGCCTGCTCCGGGGAGAGGTACTGGGCGGTGCCCACCACCTGCCCGGTCTGGGTGAGCGGCACGTCCGACGCCGACCAGGCCACCCCGAAGTCGGCGACCCGGACGACGCCGTCGGTGCCGACGAGCAGGTTGCCGGGCTTGACGTCACGGTGCACCACGCCGGCGGCGTGGGCGGCGGCCAGCCCGGCGGCCGCCTGGCGCAGCACGTCCAGGGTCCGGTCCACCGGCAGCCGGCCTTCGCGGGCCAGCAGGCCGGACAGCGACTCCCCCTCGACCAGCTCCATGACCAGGTAGGCCAGGTGCTCGCCGCTGCCGGCGGACGCCGGCACCTCGCCGTAGTCGAAGACCGCCGCGATGTTGCGGTGCACGAGCAGGGCGGCGTGATGGGCCTCGGCGCGGAACCGGGCGAGGAAGGTCGGGTCGTCGGCGTACTCGCTGCGCAGCACCTTGACCGCCACCGGCCGGCCGAGCAGGAGGTCACGACCGCGCCAGACCTGACCCATGCCGCCCGTGGCCAGCAACGACCCGAGCTCGTAGCGGCCGCCCAGCGGCGGACCACCCGGAGCGACCACCGACGCCTCCCTCGCGCGACCGGCCCCTCCCCTGCCCGGCGGAACCTCCCCGCACACCTGGGGCGCCCGAAGGGGTGACCGCGGGGTCAGTCCCCGTCGACGTCCGTCTCCTCGCCGGCGACGGTGCTCGTCGAGGTCGACGTCGAGGTGGACGTGCTCGTGCTGGTGGAGGTGGAGGTGTCGGAGGTCGGGGTGCTCGTCTCCGTGTCGCCCGCCGTCGTCCCGCCGGCGGTGGTGGTGGGCGGTGCGGACGTCGTCGTCGGCGCGGCGGTCGGCTCGGGCGCGTCGGTGATCTGCTCCTCGGCGCCGGTGACGTCGGCCGGCGCCTGCTCGCCGCGGACCCCGGTGTCGGGCAGGTCGGCGCCCGGGTCGGGCGCGCCCGGGTCGCGGGCGTAGGTGACGACGACGGTGTCGCCCTCGCGCAGCCGCGAACCGGCCGGGCTCACGTCGGTGACCTGCCCCGGCTGCACGGCCTCGTCGACCACCGGCTTGAGCTGGATCTCGAGGCCGAGCTCGCTCAGCTCGCCGACGACCTCGTCGACCGGCCGCCCCACGAAGTCGGCCGCCGTCAGCACGATGTCCTCGGTGCCGAGCTTGTTCGTGGCGGCCGCGGGCGAGGAGCCGCCGTCGTCGACGGCCCGCTGCAGGTAGAGGAATCCGACGCCGGCCCCGGCGACGAGCAGCACCAGCGCCAGCAGCACCAGCGCCAGGGATCGGCGCCGGCGCACCGGCGGCCGGGCCGGCGAGTCCGTGCGAGGGCCGCTCGCCCCGGTCACCTGCGTCGGCGGGTCGTCCGCGCGGCGCCGCGGGTGCGGGGGGACGGCCGCGGCGGGCCGCGGGACGGAGATCGTCTCGGGCTCGCGTCCGGCGATCACCGCCTCGACCGCGTCGACGAACGCCGCGCCGTCCGCGAAGCGGGCGGCCGGGTCCTTGTCGAGGGCGCGGGTGATCAGGGTGCGGATGCCCGGCGGCAGCTCCTCCGGCAGCGGGTCGGGGTCCTGCCGGACCTGCTTGAGGGCGATGGTGACCGGGTTGTCCCCGTCGAACGCCGGGCGTCCGGTGAGGCACTCGTAGCCGACCAGGCCCAGCGCGTAGACATCGCTGGCGGGGGTGGCGTGCTTCCCCTCGGCCTGCTCCGGTGAGAGGTACTGCGCGGTGCCGATGACCTGGCCGGTGCGGGTCAGCGGCACGCTGCCGGCCGACCAGGCGATGCCGAAGTCGGTGATCTTCACGCTGCCGTCGTCCCGGACCAGGATGTTCCCGGGCTTGACGTCACGGTGGACCATGCCGACGCGGTGCGCGTCGGCGAGGGCGAAGGCGGTCTGCCGCAGCACCGAGAGGGTGGCCGGCACGTCCAGCGGGGCCTCGCGGCGCAGCACCGCCGACAGCGGCTCGCCCTCGACGAGCTCCATGACCAGGTAGGCGAGCGTCTCCTCGCTGCCGTCCTCGGTCACGACCTCGCCGTAGTCGAAGACCGCGGCGATGTTCGGGTGCGACAGCGAGGCCGCGTGCTGCGCCTCGGCGCGGAACCGCGCCAGGAAGGTGGGGTCACCGGTGTACTCGCTGCGGAGCACCTTCACCGCGACGGGCCGCCCGAGCAGCACGTCGCAGCCGCGCCAGACCTGGCCCATGCCGCCGGCCGCGATCAGCTGCTCCAGCTCGTAGCGGTCACCCAGGCACCGTCGACCTGGTTCGACCACCGTGGGTCACTCCTCGCGCTGTCCGGCCCGACCTTCTGCGGGCCGCCACACTGCCGCCCCGTGGCACGTGCAGCGGGCGCCACCCGGATCACTGGATTCCCGGGCGGCGCACTGCTCACACATGCCCCAGGAAGACGATAGGACACCCCGCGCCGAGACGGACCGGTCCGCGCACGGGCGACCTGGGCTTTTGCGCCGTCAGCCCGCGAAGAGTGTCCGACCCCACCAGTCGTCGTCGTCCCGGACGCCCGGCGGGCAGGCGAACACCGCCGAGGAGCGGTGCCGGATGAACCGGTTGAGCGCGTCGCCGGCCAGGCTGCGCTGCACCTGGGTGAACCCGGTCGCCGGGTCGCGCTGGTAGGCGATGAAGAACAGCCCGGCGTCCATGCGGCCGGCGGCGTCGGTGCCTTCCGCGAAGCTGTAGCCCCGGCGCAGCAACGCCGTCCCCGCGTGGTCCGGGTGGGACAGGAACACGTGGGAGTCCGGCGGGATCGCCGGCCGGCCGTCGCGGACGACGGTGAAGTCGGTCGGGTCGAACTCCTCCAGCTGGCCCAGCGGCGCCCCGGCCGGCTTCGTCCGCCCGATCACCGCCTCCTGCTCGGTGACGGCGACCTGGTCCCAGTCCTCGAGCAGCATCCGGATGCGGCGGGTGACGAGGTAGGAGCCGCCCGCCAGCCAGGCTGCGTCGTCGTCGCCCACCCACACGAACCGCTCCAGCGCGGCCTCGTTCTCCGCCTTGAGGTTGGCCGTCCCGTCCTTGAAGCCGAGCAGGTTCCGCGGGGTCGCCTGCGCGGAACTCGTCGACGAGGTCCGGCCGAATCCCGACTGGGTCCACCGGGGGCGCACCACCCCGGCGCCGAGCCGCACGAGGTTGCGGACGGCGTGCACCGCCACCTGCGGGTCGTTCGCGCACGCCTGGATGCACAGGTCGCCGCCGCTGATCGCCGGGTCGAGCTCGTCGCCGGGGAAGACCGGCAGGGGCTGCAGCGGCGCCGGTCGCCGGTCGGCCAGGCCGAACCGGTCGACGCCGTCCTCGGTGACGAACAGCGTCGGCCCGAAGCCGACCGTCAGGGTGAGGCCGGACGGCGGCAGGCCGTGCGCCTCGCCGGTGTCCGCCTCCCCGAGGTCCCGCCCGGCGGTCATCCGTCGCGCCGCGGCCGTCCACGCCCGCAGCACCGCGACGAGCTGGTCGCGGCTGTCGGTCACGACGTCGAAGGCGGCGAAGTGCAGCCGGTCCTGCGCCGGGGTGACGATGCCGGCCTGGCGCGCTCCGTGGAACGGGACCGCATCGCCGGCCGACGACGGCTCGGGCGTCGGCGCACCTTCGGCGGGCGGCGTCCCCTCGGCGGTGGCCCGCCCGATGGCGCCGCCGGCTGCACCGGCGGCCAGGGCGCCCGCGGTCCCCGCGCCGAACCAGCCCAGCAGCCTCCGGCGGGACAGCCGGGCCGGCTCCGCACCTGGCTCCGTCATCCCCTCCAGGGTCGGCGATCCCGGGTTTGACGTGCCCGTCAGCAACCTGTGACGGTGGGCACACCGGACCGGGCCGTGCGCCCGTCCGGGTCCTCACCGCCGAGACCCCCTGGGAGACGCTTCATGACCAGCCCGCAGACCTCCGTGCCCGACATGACCGACGTGCTGGCCGACGCCCCCACCAACTGGGGCAAGTGGGGCGAGGACGACGAGGTCGGCGCCCTGAACTACCTCACGGCCGAGGAGGTCCTGCGCGGCGTCCGGCACGTGAAGAAGGGCGAGGTCTTCACCCTCCAGCGGCTCATCGGCGACCCCAAGGGCGACCCGGTGTGGCCGGGTCGCACCCCCGCCGTCCGGACGATGCTGCTCGACGAGTCCACCTGGGACGGCGAGGGCGCGCCGCAGTTCCCGGGCGGCCTGCACTACGCCGACGACAAGATCGACGCCTTCCTGCAGGGGTCGACGCAGTACGACGCGCTCGGCCACGTCTGGTACGGCGGCAAGATCTGGAACGGCTACGACGCCCGCACCACCGTGGGCGGCATGTCGAAGGCCAGCGTCGAGCCGATCGCCCAGCGCGGGGTGGTGGGCCGCGGGATCCTGCTCGACATGGCCCGCTTCCGCGGGAAGGACACCCTCGACAAGGGCGAGACCTTCACCCACGAGGACCTGCAGGAGTGCGCCCGGGCGCAGGGCGTGGAGATCGAGAAGCACGACGTCCTCGTCGTCCGCACCAACTTCCTGCAGCTGTTCTACGACCAGGGCGAGGGCTTCTACGAGGGCTTCAACGAGCCCGGCCTGGTCTACAGCCCCGAGCTGGTGCGCTGGTTCCAGGACATGGAGATCCCGAACCTGGTGACCGACACGATCGCCAACGAGGTCACCTACGACCCGAACAACGGCACGGCGCTGCCCCTGCACTGCGCGCTGATGCGCAACCTCGGGGTGACGCTCACCGAGATCGCCGACCTGGAGAAGCTGTCGGCCAGCTGCGCCGAGGACGGGCAGTACACGTTCCTCTACGCCGCCGCACCGCTGAAGGTGCACGAGGCGACCGGCTCCCCGGTGAACCCCCTCGCCATCAAGTGACCTGACCCGCCCGGGGTCCCAGGCAGAGGAACCTATACGTGCGTTTCCCGCTCGGATCCGCACGTATAGGTTCCTCTGCCTGACCCCGAGAGCAAGGGAGGACGACGATGTCCGACACCGTGACCCGCGAGGACGCCGACGGCGTCGCCACGATCACCCTCCAGCGGCCGGGCCTCTCGCACGCGCTGCGCACCGACCTGCTCGCCGCGGTGCAGGACGTCGCCGGCGACCCCGCGGTGCGGGCGGTGCTGCTCACCGGCACCGGCCGGGCCTTCTGCGTGGGCCAGGACCTGGCCGAGCACGTCGAGTCGCTGCGCGGGAACGCGGCGACCTCGCTGGACGTCGTGGAGCGCGAGTACAACCCGCTCGTCCTGGCGCTGTCCGCGCTGCAGGTGCCGGTCGTCGTCGGCATCAACGGCGCGTGCGCCGGCGCCGGGCTGGGCCTCGCCCTCGCCGGCGACCTCCGGGTGGCCGCCCTCGGCGCGAAGTTCACCACCGCCTTCACCGGCATCGGCCTGTCCAGCGACTCGGCGCTGGCGGCCCGGCTGGTGCACTGCGTCGGCGTCTCCCGGGCCACCGAGCTGCTGCTGCTGCCCGAGCCCTTCCTCGCCGAGACGGCGGCCGAGTGGGGACTGGTGCACCGCGTGGTGGAGGCCGACCGGGTGCTCGCCGAGGCCCAGGCGCTCGCCGCCCGGCTGGCCGCCGGCCCCACCGCCGCGTACCGGGCGGTGAAGACCGTGCTGGCCACGGCGCCGACCGCGGCCCTGGAGGTCACCCTCGCCCTGGAGGCGCGGCTGCAGACCGAGCTCGGGCAGACCGACGACCACCGCGAGGCCGTGGAGGCCTTCCTGGAGAAGCGCCCGGCCCGTTTCGTCGGTCACTGAACGCACGGGTTCCGCCGCTCCCGGTTCCGACCGGCTGGGTACGCGCCGGTACCGCTCCTCGCCGTGGCCCCACCGCCCCGTCCGACGCGATCGGCGGTGAGAGGTTCGCCCCAGTGTGAGGAGGCGTTCGTGACCCTGGCCCAGGACCGTCCGTACCCGTCTGCGCCCCGTGCGAGGAGCGCGCAGCGGTCCCGTCCCGCGGCCGCCCCACCGCCCCGACCGCGGCTGACGAGCGATCTGCCGCTGCCCGGGACCGCGCCCGCGCCCCGGACGGGGACCGGGGTCGTCCGGCTCACCGCGGCGGTGTGGGCGGCCGCCGGAGCCGCCGCGGTGGCCGGGGTGGCGTCCATGGCGGTGGACGGCGACGGGCTGCGGGAACGGCTGACGGCGAGCGCGCAGGCCGCTGACCCGGCGGCCTCCGAGGAGCTCGTCGAGTCGGGCGTCCGGACGACGCTGCTCGCGGTCCTCGGCGGGGAAGCCGCCCTCGGTCTGCTCCTGATCGTCTGGGCCGCGCTGCTGCTGACCCGCCGTTCCTGGGCACGCTGGGCCCTCGTCGTCACCGCCGCGGTCGCGGTGCCCGCCGCCGCGCTCGCGCAGAGCATCGTCGCCGGTGGGCCGGACGCCGACCGGATCGCCTTCCTCGGCCAGATCGGCCTGGTGGTGGTCGGGCTGGCCTTGCTGGTCAGCCGGCCCGTGCGCCGGGCGCTCGGGCGGCGCTACTAGGACGCCGCGCCGCCCGCCTCCGAGCCGGCGCCGTCCACCGCCGCCTGCACGGCGAGGCACGACCGGAGGACGACCGCGCCCGCGTCCGTCGCCGCCCGGTCGAGCAGCGGGTCCTCGAGAAGGGCACGCCAGCGGGCCACCGCTTCCCCGGCCGCCGCCAGCACCTGGTCCGGCGAGGAACCGGGCGGCAGCCCGAGGCGGTCTTCGGGGGCATCCCCCTCGGCGCCGAGGAGCCGCTCGGCGTCCCCCCGGAGCGGCGGGGGCAGCGGGCCGTCGACGGCGCGCAGGCGGGCGAGCAGCGCCAGTTCCGCCAGGTCGTGCGCCTCCAGGCGCACCCGCTCCAGTTCGTCCCAGAGGAACGCGGCTTCCGGCCGGGGCGCCGCGCGCAGCACGCGCTCGAGCCGGTGCAGCGCCGTCGCCGCCTTGACCTGTGCACCGCGGCGGGTGAAGTGCACGGCGATCCGCTGCTGCAGGTCGACCAGACCGCTCCGGCGCAGCAGTTCCTCCGCCAGCCCCGAGGCGTCGTCGACGCCGGCGCGGATGAGGACGATCGACTGCCGGATGCCGAACAGGCCGAACCGCTCCAGCAGCGAGGACCGGACCGCCGGCGCCAGCGCGACGGGCGCCTTCTCCCGGACGAAGCGGTCGGCGGTGAGCAGCATCGCCTCGACGTCGGGCCCCGGCGCGTTCGCCAGGGTGCGCAGCGCGACGAAGTCGCGGTGGCGCAGCATCCTCCCGGCCAGCGCGAGCAGGCCGGCCACCGGCACCACGTCATGGCTGACCGCGCGCACCGCGGGATCGCGGGCCATGCGCTCGGCGATACCGCGAGCGGCGCGCATCGAGTCGAGGCGTCCGGCGCCCACCTCGTCGGCGCGGGACAGCACCGTCAGGGTGGTGGTGCTGACCCCCACGTCGCCCGCCTCCTGCTGGAAGGTCGAGAGGAAGGCGACGTCGTCGGGCTGCATCTGCCGGGTCAGGAACACGACCGCGTCGGCTCCGGGCAGGCGGTGCCCCGCCTCGAGGAACGCCTGCGTGCGGCCGCTGGTGTCGGCCGACAGGGAGGAGATCCCCGGGGTGTCGACGAGGGTGGCGGCGGCCAGCCCCGGCGTCGGCCAGTCCACCACCAGTCGGGCGACCTGCTCCGGGGGGATGCCCCCGAGGTCGAGCTGGAGGGCGCCGTCCGCCCGGTGGACCGGGAGCACGTGGCTGGCACCGGACAGCTCCTCGAGCACCACCCGCGGTACCGCACCGTGCCGGTACACGGTGACCACCCGCGTGCACTCACCCGCGTCGGTGGGCGCCAGGCGCTCACCGACGAGGGCGTTGAGCAGCGTCGACTTGCCCGCCTTGACCCGCCCCACGATCGCCACCCGCAGCGGCTCGTCCAGCCGACGGCGCAGCTCGGAGAGCCGATCGGTCACCTCCGGGTCATCGGCGTAGGCCGCGCTCGCCTCCTCCAGGAGGTCCCGGACGGCGGCGACGGTCCCCGTGCCCGCGCCGGGGCCGTGCGGGGTGCTCACGCGGCCGGCCCGGCCTCGCCGGCGAGTCGGCGGACGTCGTGCGCCAACCGTTCGACGGCGTCCACCTGCTGGCGGACGCTCCGGATGCGCGCGTTGTGCTCCGCGCTCGCGGCGGAGGTGTCGCGCTGGGCCGCGCGCACCGCGTCGGACAGCGACTGGGACATCTCGTCCACCGTGTCGGTGATCAGGTCCCGGAGGGTCCGCTGGACGTCCCTCAGCCGGTCCTTCAGCTGCTTGCCGAGCTGGAACACCACCTCGTCGAGGTGGCGCCTGACGACGGTCTTGGCCTCGGCCTGGCGCCGCTGGATGCGCTGCTCCTTGTCGTCCTTGTAGGCCTTGCGGCCCAGCAGCACGCCCGCCGCGAGCGAGATGGGGTTGAGGATGGCCATGCCCGCGAGGCTGGTGACCAGGCCGGTCATGAGGACACCGGTGTAGGACCCGCGCAGGCCGATCAGCAGTCGGCTGCGCACGGTCATGTCGCCGCTGTCGATGTCGGGGATGTCCACCAGGGTGTCCAGGGTCTCGGCCGGGCTGCCGACCGACAGCTCGGGCACCAGACCGCCGCCGTCCTCGGCGAACTGCTCGACCACCCGCGCGGCCAGCCACTGCGACCGCTGCTCGGCCCACACGAAGCTGTCGGCGACTGCGCCGGCGACGCGCTCGTCGAGCCAGTCGGCGATCTCGTCCCAGACCGGGCCCGGGTCACGGGCGTCGATCGCCGTCTCCGCCTCGCGCGTGATCACGCGGGTGCGCTCGCGCAGGTCGAAGTCGATGTCCGCCATCAGGTCCGTGACGCCGTCGTTGAGGAGGATCTGCCACCGCGCCGAGCGGCGGCGCAGGTCCTCCACCGCGGCCCGGGCGGACTCCAGCTCGCTGACCAGCGCGTCCCGGGCCGCCGGGGTCTCGAGCGCTGCCAGCTCCGCACGCAGCGTCACCAGCAGGTGCTGGGTGACGGACGTGAGGTCGTGGACCAGCGACCGCTCGGCCAGGTCGGCGGCGCGCTGCACCACCTGCTCCAGCAGGTGCTCGGTGAGCGGGCGCAGGCCCGACTCGTCGTACAGCTCGCGATCGTTGCTGCGGACGGCGAGGGCGGCCAGCGGCGAGGACACCGGGAACACGGGGATCTCCAGGCCCTGGACCTGGAGGTGACCGCGGTCCAGGTCGACGATGCGGCGCCAGTGCGGCGTCGCGTCGACCTTGGTCACGACGCAGACGACGTGGGGGCAGAGCGCGACCGCCTGGCGGAGGAAGGCCATCTCCGGAGCGGTGAACTCCTGCGAGGCGTCGGTGACGACGACGACCGCATCGGCCGTCGGCAGCAGGTCCAGCGTGCCCAGGACCCGCGCGGCGCCCACGCCTCCGACGCCCGGGGTGTCCACCAGCTGCAGCCCACCGGCGAGCAGCTTGCGGGGCAGCTCCACCTCCGCCTGGACCACCTGCGTCGGGCCCTCCGCCCCGGGACCGGCGGCCAGGCGGCCGGCCAGGTCCTGCAGGGGCACGTCCTGCCGGTGCAGCTCCTCGTCGGGGACCCCTCCCGGGGGCACGTCCGCGAGTGCGGCGCGCGGGGCGTGGACCAGGGTCGCCCGCGGCTGCGGACCTCCCCTGACCACGGTGGGCACCCGCGTCGCGACGTCCTCGTCGACCGGGCAGACCGGAGCACCGACCAGGGCGTTGACCAGGGAGCTCTTGCCCCGCTTCGGCTCACCCACCACGAGCACCCGGACGCTGGGGTCCTCGATGCGCCGCCGCACGAGCGTCAGCCGTCGGTGCAGGTCCGCGCGGTCGCCCTCCTTGGCGAGGACGAGCGCGCGGTCGACGAGTTCGAGCGGTGCGGGCACGGTCACCTCCGGTTCGCGTCTGCCGGTCTACCACCTGCCCGCCCCGCGGGTGGACAGCCGGAAGCCCGGCTGCGGGTCGCGTGGCACCGCAGCCGGGCTCGAACCGGGTGGTGTGTCGGCTCAGGGAACGAGGCCCAGCTCCAGGTCGCCGGAGTTCGCCGCGGCGTGGTCGACCGCGACGGCGTTCTCGGAGAGGACGTCCTCCGAGTCGTCGATGTCCCCACCGGCGAGGTTGTTGTCCTCGATCGACAGGTCGTTGCCGACCACGGCGTCCGGCGAGTCGACGACGACGCTGAGGTCCTCGACCTCGACGTCGTACTCCTCCTCGTTGAAGCTGTTCTCCGGGTTGAAGCTGTCGTTCACCACGTGCCCGCCGTCGGAGGCGTTGACGCCGCCCTCGTCGGCGTTCTGGCCGCCCTGCTCGGCGATCTGGCCGCCGTTGGTGGCCACGTTGACGTCGGAGACGGTGATGGGCCCGACCTCGGTCGAGTCGCCGATGTGCTGGTCGCCGTCGCCGTTCTCGACGGTGCTGCCCGAGTTCCCGACGACGCTGTCCTCGTTGCCGGAGTTGGTCGCGCCCTCGTTGTTGCCGCTGTGGTCGCCCAGGTTGATGTCGTCGACCGTGATGGTCGTCGTGTCGTTGTCGTTGATGTGGGTGGTGTCGTTGTCCTCGCTGTTGTCGACGTGGTTGCCCACGCCGTTGACGTTGCCGTCGCCGTTGTTCTCGTTGAACGAGCCGTTGAAGGAGTCCTCGATCTTCACGTCGACGTCGATGTTCGTGGTGTCGATGTCGAGCTCGTGGACGTCCTCGACCTCGCCGATGGCGACCGCGCCGTTCGTGGCGAGCACGTTGTCGTCGCCGAAGAGGACGTTGACGTCGCCGTTCACCCAGACGTCGGTGCTCTTGTCGATCGTGTAGGTGTGCTGGATGTACTGCAGGTGCTGGATGACGGCGATCTCGTGCCCGTGGCCGTCGTTGTCACCGTGCCAGGGCGCCTGACCGTGGTGCGGCTTGTGGTCGTCGTCGCAGTCGTCGTCGTGGCCGCGCCACGGGGCGACGTGCGGCTTGTGGTCGTCGTCGCAGTCGTCGTCGTCGCGCTTCCACGGGCGGGACCAGCCGGCGACGTGGTCGTCGTCGTCCCGGTCGGGCTTGTGCCCGTAGCCGTGGCCGCCGTACCCGTGCCCGCCGTCCCAGTCGCGGACCGGCGAGCAGTCCGCCATGGCGCCCATGGCCGCGTCCACGTCGGCCGGGGTGGTGCCGGCGAGGCCGGCGGACTCGAGCGCGGCGTGCGGGTCGCGCTCGAAGTCCGCCGCGGCCTTGGGGTCGCGGAGCAGGTCGAGGATGAAGTCCATCAGCGACACGACGAGGTTCGACATGTGAGGCACTCCTGGGTCTGAGCCGGTCTCCCGCGGCCGGCTGGCGGAGTGGAGTCAACTGTCACTCCCGCCCCTCCCGTATCGGGGTCGGGCCCGCTCCCTGACACCGCCGATGGGGGGAACGCGCTGACGCAGCGTTAGGGGATTCGGGGTGTCGCCCCTCACTTGCGGCCCGAGAACCCCAATGGTGCGCAGACGCCCCACAGACCCCTCGCGGACAGTTACGTTCCATGGACGTCCGGTTGGTCAGCACGACCGCTCAGGCGGACTTCGAGGGGGGACCTGTGCCCAGTGGCGAGTACGGGTTGGGCGTCGACGTGGGCGCCTCGACCATCCGGGCAGCCGTGGCCGACGCCGAACAGCCCGCGTCGGCCGTCGCGGTCATCTTCAGCGGCAGCTGGGACGCCTCCGGGACCGACGCAGCAGCTGGCGACGGGATCCCCCTCCCCCTAGGGGGTCCCGCACGGACCCGCCCCGCCGTCCGGTCCGCTCCGGACGCCGGCGCCATCGCGGCGGCCGTCACCCGGGTCGCCGCGCTCGCCGAGGAGGAGCGCGGCAGCGCGCCGTCCTGGCTCACGGTCGCGGTCCCGCCGTCGTGGGCGGGTCACCGGCGGCGTCTCCTCCACGACGCCCTGCGCGCCGCCGGGTTCCTGCACGTCTCCCTGGTCTCGTCGGCCGTCGCGGCGGTGACCGCGCAGGTCGCCGAGGAGGCGCTGCCGGCCGAGGGCACCGCGCTCGTCGTGGACCTCGGCGCGGCCACGCTCGACCTCGCCGTCGTGGGCACCGGTCCCGACGGCTCCCCGGCGCACCTCGCGGTGCCTCCGGCCCCCCTGCCCTGGGGCGGGTGGGACGTCGACGACGCGGTCCTCGCGCACGTGCGGGACTGCCTGCCCGTGGGCGCCGGGTCCCCGCCGGTCCCGCCCGAGCGCGCCCGGGAGCTGCGGGCCGCGTGCGTCGCCGCCAAGGAGGCGGTGTCCGCGCACACGGTGGCCGACGTGGCGGTCGACGCCTCGTGGGCCGGCGGGTCCGTCCGGCTGACCCGCGAGGAGCTCGAGGAGCTCGTGGGCGACCAGGTCGAGGCCGCCGCCGACGCGGTCGCCACGGGCCTCGCCGACTCCGGGATCGCGGCCGCCGAGCTGACCGCTCTGCTGCTGACCGGTGGGGCCGTACGCATGCCGCTGCTCGTCGAGCGCCTGTCGACGGCTGTCGCGGCGCCGCTGGTCGTGGCGGACGACCCGGCGCTCACCGCGGCCATCGGTGCCGCTCGGCTGGCGGCAGCGGAGTCGCTGGCCGTCCCGGAGCCGCTCGGGCATGCGGATCCGGCCGACGAGGGACCGGACGAGGACGGATCCCCGTCGGGGGCCGGCTCCTCGAGCCAGGACTCCTCCGCATCGCGGCGGCCCGCCGCCCGTCGTGCCCCACGGGAGCGGGGGAGCAGCGAGGCGGGCAGGACGGGGACGACCGGACCGGCCGGCCGGCCGGCGCTGTCCCCACCCCCGGGGCGCCCGTCGCGCCGGCGGGCCCCCCGGCTGGCCGTGGTGGCCGGCTTCTTCCTGGCCCTCGTCCTGGGCCCGCCGCTGCTGCTCGAGTGGGTCAGCGCCGGTGGCGACCGTCCGACCGAAGCGGTCGCCGCGGCGGACGAGGACGCCGCACCCGGTTCGTCGACGGCCGCCGAGGGCGAGCGGGCTGCCGCGGCCGGTCCGGTGAGCGCAGCCGGCGCCGTCCGCCCCGCCGGCTCGACGCGTGACGCGCAGGGCTCCTCGCGGGACGCGGACGACCGCCCGGGCACCGTGCGATCGAGCGCATCGGCGTCCTCCACCACGTCCGCAGCGTCCGCCCCCGCGTCGTCAGCGGGCACGACGTCGTCAGCGGCCGCGGCGTCGTCAGCAGCGCCGACGGCCGCGGGGACGACCGCCGCCGCGCCCGGGACGACCCCGCCCGCGCCGACCACGTCCGCGCCCCCGGCCGGCACGACCACGCCCCCCGGCACGTCGACGGCGGACCCCGGCACCCCGACGTCCGAGGCACCCGCCCCGACGTCCGAGGCACCCGCTCCCGCCCCCGAGCCGCAGCCCGCCCCCGAACCGCAGCCGGAGCCCGAACCGCAACCCGCCCCGGAGCCGGCCGCCGAGCCGGCCGCCGAGCCGGTCGCCGAGCCGGTCGCCGAGCCGGTCGCCGAGCCGGTCGCCGCGGAGCAGACCGCATGACCGCCGCCCTGCGCGCACGACCCGTACCCGCTCCCCGGCCGTCCGCCGAGTCGGTCCTCGTGTCCACGGCGCCGCGCGAGCTGGTCCAGTGCGCACGAGCCGTCACCGTGGAAGGGCCGGGTGGCACGGGGAAGTCCGTGCTGCTCGAGGAGCTGGCCGACGCCCACCGGGCGGCCGGCCGCACCGTCGTGGACGCGTGGCGGGCTCCGCACCCGGCGGAGGCCGGTGAGGAGCTCGCCCTCGTCGTCGACGACGCGCACCTCCTCGACGAGGAGGTCGCCGGCCGCATCGCGCGCCTGCTCCACCACCCGGGCACCCGCATCGTGCTCGCGTTCCGGCCCGTCCCACGTCCGGCGCCGTTGGCGCAGCTGCTGAAGCAGCTCGGTGGCGACCGGCGGCCGGTCGTCCTGGCGCACGCCGACCACCGCGTGGTGACCGCCTGGACCCGGCGGGTCCTCGGCGACGAGGCCGGTCACCGGGTCGCCGATCAGGTCGTCCGGCTGACCGGAGGGCTTCCCGACCTGGTGCACCGCCTGCTGCAGGGGCTGGCCCGCACGGAGGCCACCGGCCGCCCGGCCCGCGGAGGGCAGGGGCAGCCGCCGCGCCTGTCCGTCCCGCCGGAGGTCGTCGAGCACGTGCGCTGCGGACTGCTGGGGGTGGACGACGACGCCCAGGCCTGCCTGCACGCGCTGGCCGCCGGCGCCCCGTTGGACGTCGACCTGCTCGCCGAGCTGCTCGACGTCCCCGTCCGGCGCAGTGCGGCGCTCGTGGCCGAGGCGCGGGCGAGCGGCTGGCTGCTCCCGGACGGCCGGCTGATCCCCCTGGTCCGGCGCGTCGTCCTGGCCGACACGCCCGGCGAGCTCACCCGCGGCGTCCGTCGGCGACTGCTCGGACTGCTGCTGAGCTCGGGGGCGGAACCGGTCGAGCTGGCCCGCGCCCTCGCCACCGACGGCGTCCGGGATCCCCGGGTGGCCGAGCTGCTCGAGCGCCGTGGCGTCGCAGCGCTGGCGGAGGAGCCGGCGCTGGCCGGTGAGCTGCTCGCCGAGGCGACGCTGGCGGGGGCGCCGCCCGACCGGCTGGCCGCGCGGCGAGCACAGGCGGCGGCGTTGTGCGGTGACCTCGATGCGGCGCTGCGCCTCGCGGACGAGGCACTGGTCCACCCGGACGTCCCCGACCGGACGCTCGCCGCCGACGTCGCCGCGGCGGTGCTGGCCCGACGGGGGTTGCCCGCCCGCAGCGCCGAGCTGTTCCGGCTCGCCGGGCCGGACGGTCACGGGTCGGCGGCCCTGCAGCTCCTCACCGTGGGCGATCTCGACGGAGCGCGTCAGCTGCTCGCGGAGAGCCGCGCGGACGGACGGGGTGCACCCTCGATGCTCGCCGGTGCCCGGGACCTCATGACGCAGGGAGTCCTCGAGTCCCTGCAGGGGGGACCGGACGCGAGCGCGGACGCCGCCGCCGCGCTGTCCACGCTCACCCGGGCCGCCACGCTGCTCGAGCCCGTGGGTCGCCGCACGCTGCTCCCGGACACCCCGTCCGCGCTGGCCGCGCTGGTCGCCCTGCACTGCGGTGAGCTCGACGTGGCGGAGTCGTCGCTGCGGCGTGCGGTCGCCGCCGACATCGGCGGCCCGGCCGCCCGGCCGCGCCACTCCCTGCTGCTCGCCTGGGTGGCCATGCTCCGCGGTCGGCTGGCGACCGCCCGGCGCCACGTCGAGGAGGCACGCACCCAGGCCGGGCACGCGCTGGAACCCCGCGACGAGCTCTACGCGCAGGCGCTCGACGTCGGGCTGGCCCGGCGGGCGAGCGACGTCGCCGGCATGGTGCGGGCGTGGGTGCACGCCCGCGAGGCCGTCCTGCGCTGCCCCGTCGAGCTCTTCGCCCTGCTCCCCCTGGGGGAACTGGTGGTGGCGGCCGCGAGGCTGCAGGACACCGAGCGCCTGCGGCCGCACGTGCGCGCAGCCGACGCGCTGCTCGACCGGTTGGGGGGCCCGCCGCTGTGGGCCACCCCGCTGCACTGGAGCGGCGCCCAGGCCGCGATCCTGACCGACGACCCGGAATCGCTCCGGCCGCACGCCGCCGCGCTGGTCGCTGCCGCGCGCACCAGCCCCTACGCGGCCACCCTCGCGGGCGCCGGACGGACGTGGTTGCGCGTGCTGACCGGGCAGGCCGACGCGGCGACGGTCGTCACGACGGCCGAGCAGCTCGCCGGGGTCGGCCTGGCGTGGGACGGGTCGAGGCTGGCCGGTCAGGCCGCGGCCCGGGCCACCGACCCTCGCGAGCGCACCGCCCTGCTGAGCTGCGCGCGCGCCCTGAGCGAGACCCACGGCGTCGAGACGCTCGGCACCGCACCGCCGGCGACGACGGCGTCGACCCCGACGCCGTCGGTGCCCGCGCCACCACCGGCGGCCTCGGCCCCGTGCCAGCTGAGCGAACGGGAGCGGGAGGTGGCGCGGCTCGTCGTCGCGGGGAAGACCTACCGGGAGATCGGCGCGCAGCTCTTCATCTCCGCGAAGACGGTCGAGCACCACATCTCACGGATGCGCCAGCGTCTCGGCGCCAGCAACCGGTCGGACCTGCTCGCGCGGCTGCGCGCCGAGCTGGCGGAGTAGGCCGGCCGCCGGGACGCCCGAGGTGTGCGCCTGTCGCCGGGGCTCCCCACCCACCCGGCGACAGGGCGTTGGCGAGCCTGCGGTTAGCGGGTCTGGGCGACGCAGGTGGGGCAGACGTCGCGCGCGGCGGTGGGCCAGGACGTCTCGGTCATGATGCGCGCGAGCGAGCCGCACACGGTGAGCTCGCAGGCCCCGTCGACCTCGACGGCGGGCCGGTGCACCTCGACCGCGTGCCAGAGGGCGGCGGTCGGGCCGTGCGCACGGCTGCGGGCGGCGGCGTAGACGGTGGTCGTCGCGACGGTCGGGGTCGTCATGCCCGAACGGTCGGCAGCCGGGCGTCCGGCGGTTACGCCGCCGGGGGCGGGCCTCCCCCCGAGGGGTGAGCCGCACAGCCTGCGCACGAACCCGGGCGCCGGGGCAGGATGCGCTCATGGAGCTCACCAAGCACGGTCACGCCTGCGTCGTCCTCTGCGAGGGGGACCGCCGGCTGGTGATCGACCCGGGCGCGTTCACCGACCCGTCGGTGCTGGACGGCGCGAGCGGCGTCCTGGTGACCCATGAACACGTCGACCACTTCGCGCCGGACGTGCTGCGGAAGGCGATGGACGCCGATCCGGGGCTGGAGGTGTGGACCAACGGCTCGGTGGCCGGCCAGCTGGAAGGTCTGGGGAACCGGGTGCACGTGGTGGGCCAGGGCGACGCGGTGACGGTCGCCGGCTTCGAGGTGACCGTGCACGGCGAGCTGCACGCGCAGATCCACCCCGAGATCCCCCGGATCCCGAACATCGGGTTCCTGGTCGAGGGCCAGGTGTTCCACCCGGGCGACGCGTTCACCGTCCCCGACGAGCCGGTGGCGACGCTGCTGCTGCCCTTGCACGCGCCGTGGTCCAAGGCCGCGGAGGTCATCGACTACGTGCGCGCGGTGCACGCCGACCAGGCGTTCGCCGTCCACGACGGGCTGCTCAACGACGCCGGCCTGGGCGTGCTGGCGGGCCTGCTGGGCGAGCGGGGTCCGGGCACCCCGACGCCGTTCAGCCGGCTGACCCCGGGGGACTCCGTCGAGCTGTAGGAGTCCTCCCGGGGTCGGCCGCGGTGGGCTTACCGGACGGCGCGGTTGCTGCGCCCGGAGAGGCCCTCGGCGACGCCGATCAGCAGGACCGCGGCGACGACGGCGATGATGAAGCCGAGGATGTTCAGCTCGAAGATGTTCGTGCTGTCGTTCAGCAGACCGCCGATGACGCCGCCGATGATGGCGCCGACGATGCCCAGCACGATGGTCATGACCATGCTCATCCGCTGCTTGCCGGGCTTGATCAGCCGGGCCAGGACGCCGATGACGGCGCCGACGACGATGAGGCCGAGAATCTGCCAGATCACGGTTTCTCCTCCGGTGAAGGACCGGTCCGCGCCCCGTCCCCGGCGGGCTTGCCGGGTGCACGTTCCGGTAGTCTGGTCCTCGCATACCCCCGACGACCGGCGTCGATGCACCGTTCCCCCGATCGGGCCTGGGCAGATGTCGCCGAACCGGCCCGGCGGATCTCGTGGTACCGCGACGATTACCCGGCGGCGACCTGGGCCACGTGCGCGGGGAGCTTGTCCAGCTCGTCCTCCACGGTCGAGCGCACCATGCGCTGCAGCGCCCGGCGCTGGATGCCCTGCACGAGGCGGCTGCCGCCCTTCGCCTCGTGGGAGAGCGTGATCGTCACCCGGGTGCCGCCGCCGTTGGCGTCGGCGAGCTGGATCCGCGTCGTCCAGGTCTCCGGCGTCAGGTCCAGCCGGGTCGCGACCGCCTGGCGCGGCACCCACTCCACGATCTCCCCGCGAAGGGCGCCCTCCGCGGGCGCGCGGCCCTCCAGCCGGCCGGGCACGCACACGAACGTCGTCCCGGTGCCACCGGTCGGCGAGCCGGTGACGACGTAGGAGACGTCGCACACCGCGCAGTACGGCTGGAGGACGGCGAGGGCCTGCCAGACCGTCGCGCGGGGGAAGGGCACCTCGCGGCTGGCGCTGGCCGTCGTCATCGCGGTCATCGTACGAAGGCCGCGGTCAGCGCCCGCCGACGGAGACCTCGAACTCCACCTGGCTGACGTCGGGCCGCAGCCGGGAGAAGCTGTGCACCAGGGGGTGCCCGCCGCTGTCGTGCACCGTCGTGCGCACCACCAGCAGCGGCGAGCCCGCCACGACGTCGAGCAGCTCGGCCTCGTCAGGGGCCGCCATGCCGACGTCGACGACGATCCGCGCGTGGGCGAGGTCGGCGGCGTACTCGGTGCGCAGGAACTCGTACAGGGAGCCCTGGCTGAAGTCCTGCTCGGCCACCCGCGGGTAGGCCGACGCCGGCAGGAAGCTGTGTGCCACGTGGTTGGGCGCGCCGTCGACGCTGCGCAGCCGCACCAGCTCGACGACGTCGGTCGCGACGTCGAGGTCGAGCAGCTCGGCCACCCACGGCGGCGCCGGGACGACGCGCTGGGTGAGCACGGACACGCCGACCTGCGCCCCCTGCTCGGCCATCACCGAGCCGAAGCCGGCGATGCGGTGCACGAAGCTCTCCCGGTACTCGTGCCGCATGGCCGGGCGGGTGACGAAGGTGCCCCGGCCCTGCTCGCGGACGAGGTGCCCGTCGGCGACCAGGCCGTCGACCGCGCGGCGCAGGGTGATCCGGCTGACGCCGTACTCCGCGCACAGCTGCGGCTCCGGCGGGAGCAGGGTGTGCTCCGGCAGCGCGAGGACCCGGCGCCGCAGGTGCTCGCGGACCGAGAGGTACTTCGGGCCGGCGATGGAGCTCGTCACACCCCAAAGGTACTGGACGGCTAGACGTCTGGTCGTCATGTCGTATGAGACGTCCGTCCTGCCAGGACATTCCCGGCGACGTCCCGACACATCAGGTCGTCATGACGTAATGTCCTCTGCGACCCGGCCCCTATCCGAGGAGTACCGCCGGTGCGCATCGGCATCCTGACCGGTGGGGGCGACTGCCCCGGCCTGAACGCCGTCATCCGTTCCGTCGTCCGCTCGGCGACGATCCACCACGACAGCGAGGTGCTCGGCTTCCGCGACGGCTGGCGCGGCCTGCTCGAGGACCGGACGACGCCCCTCGACGTCGCCGCCGTCGACGGGTTGCTCACCCGCGGGGGGACGACGCTGGGCTCGGCCCGCGTCGCGCCCGAGAAGCTGCACGCCGGCGTCGACCGGATGAAGGAGGTCATGGGCGCGCACGGCGTCGACGTCCTCATCCCGATCGGCGGCGAGGGCACCCTGACCGCGGCGAACCTGCTCTCCCAGGCCGGCGTCCCGGTGGTCGGCATCCCGAAGACCATCGACAACGACATCGACGGCACCGACCTGACCTTCGGCTTCGACACCGCGGTCAGCATCGCCACCGAGATGATCGACCGGCTGCACACCACCGCCGAGTCGCACCAGCGGGTGCTGCTGGTCGAGGTCATGGGCCGGCACGCCGGCTGGATCGCGCTGCACGCCGGCCTGGCCGCGGGGGCGCACGTGACGCTCGTCCCCGAGGAGCCCTTCGACGTCGCGGAGGTCGCCAAGCTGGTCGAGGACCGCTTCGCCCGCGGGGACAGCCACGTCATCGGGGTGGTCGCCGAGGGCGCGCACCCGATCCCGGGGACGATGCTGGTCCGCGACGGCGGGGTCGACGAGTACGGCCACAAGCGCTTCACCGGGGTGGCGCAGCAGCTCGGCGAGGAGCTGGAGGCGCGCACCGGCAAGGAGGTGCGCACGACCGTCCTCGGCCACGTCCAGCGCGGCGGCACGCCGACCTCGTTCGACCGGGTGCTGGCCACCCGGTTCGGCCTGCACGCCACGCAGGCCGCGCACGCCGGTGCGTTCGGCACGATGGTGGCGCTGCGGGGCACCGAGATCGAGCTCGTCCCGCTCGCCCGCGCGGTGGCCCGGCTGAAGACCGTGACGCCGTCGCGGCTCGCCGAGACCCACGCCTTCACGGGCTGATCGGCCGTCCACGGGACGGTTGTGCAGGGGTACCTGTGCAGACCCGGCCGTCACAGAGCACGATCCACCCGTGACCGGAACGCCGGACTGGCGCCAGCGCAAGCGCGAGGAGACGCACACCCGCCTCTACGAGACGGGCATGCGGCTCTTCCGCGAGCGCGGCTACGACAACGTCAGCGTCAGCGACATCGCAACGGCGTCGAAGGTGTCGGTGCCGACGTTCTACGCGCACTACCAGAGCAAAGAGCACATCGTCATGCCGATCCCCACGCAGGACGAGGTCGACGCGATCCTGGGCTCGCAGCCGCCGGACATGCCGCTGGCCGAGCGGGTCCGGACCGGCATCCTGGCGTGGATCGCCCACTACGGGCCGGAGGAGCGGCAGCAGCTGCTCGACCGCTGGCGGATCGTCGTGGCGACGCCGGGCCTGCGCAACCGCGCGGCGGAGTTCGAGCGGGCGACCGCCTCGCTGGTGTCCGACGCGCTCAAGGCCGAGGCCCAGCCGGGCAGCTCGCCGGTCGCCATGGACGTCGTCGTCACCGCGAGCCTGTCGGCCTACACGCAGATCATCCTGCGGTGGGCCGAGGGCGACGGCCGGACGCCGCTGGAGACGGTCGCCG
This sequence comes from Geodermatophilus sp. SYSU D00691, assembly GCF_054050275.1. Lineage (NCBI taxonomy): Bacteria > Bacillati > Actinomycetota > Actinomycetes > Geodermatophilales > Geodermatophilaceae > Geodermatophilus > Geodermatophilus sp. SYSU D00691. Next base: position 17,017 of record NZ_JBJGYZ010000017.1, on the reverse strand, counting down.
AGGACGTGCTCAACGCCCTCCGGGAGCTCTGAGCTCGAGCACGGTCACCTCGGGACGGGCGCCGATGCGCATCGGCGGCCCCCAGAACCCGACGCCCGAGGTGACGTAGAGCTGGGTGTCCCCGTGCCGGGACAGGCCCTCCACCTCTGGCTGGTCGAGCCGGATCAGCGCGTCGAAGGGCCACAGCTGGCCGCCGTGGGTGTGGCCGGACAGCTGCAGGTCCACGCCGGCTGCCCGCGCCTGCGGGAGCATGTAGGGCTGGTGGGCCATCAGGACCACCGGCCGGCTGTCGTCCCGGCCGTCCAGGGCGGCGTCGAGGTCGGCGCCGTGACCGGCCACGCCGGACTCCGCCGCCGTCCGGTCGTCGATCCCGGCCAGGTCGAACCCCGCCGTCCCCCGCCGGATCTCGACCCGCTCGTTGCGCAGCACGTCGATGCCGAGCGTGGGCAGGTGCCGCATCCAGCCGCCGGTGTCGGCGAAGTACTCGTGGTTGCCGGTCACGAAGTAGACGCCCTGCTCGCTGACCAGGTCGGCCAGCGGCGCGACCTCCCCGCGCAGCTCGGCGACGTCGCCGTCGACCAGGTCGCCGACGATCGCCACCACGTCCGGGCGCTGCGCGTTGACCAGCTCCACCACCCGCTCGAACCGGCGGCCGCCGTAGGTGGAGGAGAGGTGGACGTCGGAGATGGTGACGATCCGCAGGCCGTCCAGGGCCGGGGCCAGCCGCGGCAGCGTGACCGGCACGCGGCGCACCGCGGGTGAGGAGTTGGCCAGGTAGGCGCCGGTGCCCGCGGTGCCGAGCGCGACGGCGCCCGCGGTGACGGCGAGACCCCGGGCGAGCAGCAGCCGGCGCTGCGGATCGGCGACCTGTTCGTCCGCGACGGCCGCGCCGGGCCCCTCCCTGCGGGGGCGGCGGGTCCACCGGCGCAGCACCAGGCGCACCGGCTCGAGGGCCAGCAGGGCGAGGAACGTGTAGAACGCGATGCCGAGCCAGGAGTAGGCGACCCAGTCCAGCGGCGCGGCGACGGCGAGCGGCAGCTCCCGGCGCAGCGCGAACGCCACGGGCAGCAGCACCGCGAGCAGGACGGTGAGGAGGGTCAGCCTCCGCCGGGCACGGCCCGGCCGCGTGGTGCTGCGGACCAGCCGCCACCACAGGTAGGTGTGCAGCAGGGTGATGGCGAGGATGAGGACGGTGATGAAACCGAACACCCGGACCAGGGACAGGGCGGCCTCTCAGGGGCTCGTCGGGAACGCGGCAGCCGGGGTCACCCGCGGGTGGCCTGCTTCAGCTGCGCCTTGAACTCGGGCCAGCGGGCCCAGAACTCCTGCTCGGCACGGTCGGCACGGGCCTCCTCGAGCGCCTCGAGGCGGCCGTAGGTCCACGCGTTCTCGCCGGCGGCGAAGGCGGCCAGCCCCAGCCGGCGGCACTCGTCGCGGGTGACCACCGTGTCCTGGCGCTCGCCGAGCAGGTCCTGCAGGTCCTTCATCGACTGGACGAGGTCGGCCGCCGCCGCGCCCAGCACGGGCGCGGCGACCTCGGCGGTGTAGCGGACGCGCTTGGCCGCCTTGCGCGTGTCGTGCAGCAGGTGGTCGCGCTCGGCCCGCTGCTCGGTGGCCCGGGCGGCCCGCACGTCCCGCCGCAGCCGGTGCACCGTCTTCTGCAGGACCGCGCGCAGCACGGGCGCCGCCGGCTGCTGCGCCTCGTCGGTGAACGGCGGCTCCGCCACGAGGGCGTCCAGGGCGTCGCGCAGGGCGAGGTAGCGCTCCGACCGCAGGGTGCGCAGCCCCTGCGCCGACCCCTTCGCGTGGTCCTTGATCTCCTCCTGCTGCAGCCGCGCCGCGACCGGGCCGAGGACCAGCTCGACCGGCTGCTGCCGGACCAGCGCGCGGAGGTGCTCCAGGGCCACCTCGCCGTCGCGGGCACCGGAGAACTCCTGCCCGAGCCAGCGCAGCTCCTCGCGGATGCCGTCGGTCCGCGCCCGGTCCAGCACCGGCCGGAAGGCGGCCAGGATGCTGCGGATCCGGCGGCAGGCGACCCGCAGGTCGTGCACGCCCTCCGCCTGGTCGGTGCGGACCATCAGGTCGGCGTCCTGCAGCGCCTGCACCTGGGCGGCCAGCGCCGTCCGGACGATCTCCCCGGCGGTCGCCTTCTTCGGCTTGCGCACCTCCTGCGGGACCGCGCCGTCGAGCGCGGCCAGCCGCGGGGCGAGCACCCGGGCCAGCTTGGACGCCGAACCCGACGGGCGGGCGCCGGCGGCCTCGACCCGTGCGACCACGGCGGCCAGGAGCTCCTCGTCGCCGTCCACGAGCTCGACCTCGACCTCCCGCCAGACCTCGACGGTGGCCGGCTGGTCGGGCGTGACCGACAGCAGCGTGGCGGTCACCGAGTCGTCGGCCACCTCGGCCAGGACGGCGCCGCCCTCCCCCCGGAGCAGGGTCACCGTCCGCCGCGTCGACAGGATGGCCACCGGGCCGAGCTCCGCACCGCGGGCGATGCCCAGCACCGGGTCCTGCACGCGCCTGGGCGGGACCCGCCCCGCCCGGCCCAGCGGCGAGTGCAGCTCCCGCCGGGCGCCGTCGACGCCGGGCAGCTTGACGTGCCACCCCGCGTCGGGGCCGCCGGTGCGGCGGCGCATCGTCACCTTCGCGCGGGCCAGCCGGAGATCGGCGGTGTCGTGGTAGACCGCCTCGAGCTGCCGCTCCTCCGGGCCGTCCACCGAGGCCACGCCCTCGACGGCGGACAGGTCGGGCAGCACGAAGTCCGCCTCGACGTCGAACTTGCGCTCGATCTCGACGTGCACGTCGGTCACCGGGGGCCTCCTCTTGCTGGGGCGGTACACCGACGATCCCACCTGATGGCACCGGGTGCCCCCGTGATGTTCGCAGGTCGCGACGGCTGGGCACCGTCGGGACGACATCGTCTGGCCCAGAGGGGAGCCGGTTCATGCTCACCGACCGCGAGGTCTCCGCCGCCGTGGGCACCACCGCTTACGACGCGCACGGCGGCAAGATCGGCACCGTCGAGCACTTCTACGTCGACGACCGCAGCGGCACGCCGTCCTGGGTGGCGGTGATCACCGGTCTGTTCGGCACCCGCACGTCGATCGTGCCGGTGCAGAGCGCCACGTTCACCGACGGCCGGCTGGTCCTGCCGGTCACCCAGGAGTCGGTGCGGTCCGCGCCCGACGTGGGCACCGGCGGGCACCTGTCCCCCGACGACGAGTCGCAGCTGCGCCGGCACTACGGCCTCGACGTCGCCGGTGTCGGGGAGCCGGCGTGGACGAACAGCGGCACCGGCCTGACCCCGGCCGGGGCGGGTCCGGCGGACGACGTCGGGGAGACCCGCGCCGGGATCGCCCCCGAGCCGGCCCCCGCACCGGGCACGGCACCCGCCCCGGCGCCGACGGCGGCGCCGGCTCCCGACGGCGGGATGGTCCGCAGCGAGGAGCGGCTGCGGGTGTCCACCGAGCAGGTCGCCGCCACCCGGGTGCGGCTGGTGAAGTACGTGGTCACCGAGGAGGTGCAGATCACCGTCCCGGTGCGCCGGGAGGAGATCCGCATCGAGGAGGTGCCCCTGGACGGCGCCGAGCCCGGGCCGGGCGAGTCGCTGGTCGACGTCCCCGCGACCGGGGGCGGGCTGCCGGACGAGATCGTGCTGCACACCGAGCGGCCGGTGGTCAGCGTGGAGGTCGTGCCGACCGAGCGGGTGCGGCTGCGCACCGAGCTCGTGCAGGGGCAGGAGCAGGTGACCGGGCAGGTGCAGCGGGAGCAGATCGTCGTCGACCAGGACGTCGTCCCGCGCAGCGGCGGCTGAGGGCGCCCGGCTAGCGTGCGGGGCGGACACCGCCGTCCCGCCGCCAGCCAGGGAGCCGCCCCGTGGACTTCGCGCCCGACCCCCGCACGACCGAGCTCGCCACGAGCCTGCAGGCCTTCCTCGACGAGGAGGTCTACCCGGCCGAGAAGGTGTTCGCCGAGCAGGTGCAGACGTCGGGCTGGGACCGCCCGCCGGTGATCGAGGAGCTCAAGGCCTCGGCGCGCGAGCGCGGGCTGTGGAACCTGTTCCTGCCGCGGGAGCACTTCGAGCGGCACGGCTACGGCGCCGGGCTGACCAACCTGCAGTACGCGCCGCTGGCCGAGCTGACCGGCCGCAGCCCGGCCCTGGCGCCGGAGGCGGTCAACTCGGCGGCCCCCGACACCGGCAACATGGAGCTCCTGTCGCTGTTCGGCACCGACCAGCAGCGCGCCGAGTGGCTGGAGCCGCTGCTGGCCGGCGAGATCCGGTCGGTGTTCTCGATGACCGAGCCCGCGGTCGCCTCGTCGGACGCCACCAACATCCGCACGCAGATCCGCCGGGAGGGCGACGAGTACGTCATCCAGGGCCGCAAGTGGTGGTCCTCGGGGGCGATGAGCTCCTCGTGCCGGATCGCGATCGTCATGGGCGTCACCGACCCCGGCGCCGAGCCGCACCGCCGGCAGTCGATGGTGCTCGTGCCCTTCGACACCCCCGGCGTGAAGGTCGAGCGCTCGACCAGCGTGTTCGGCTTCTCCGACGCCTCGCACGGTGGGCACGCCGAGATCCACTACGACGACGTGCGGGTGCCGGTGGCCAACCTGCTCGGCGAGCCGGGCTCCGGGTTCGCGCTGGCGCAGGCGCGGCTGGGTCCCGGGCGGATCCACCACTGCATGCGGCTGCTGGGCATGGCCGAGCGGGCGGTGGACCTGATGGTGGACCGGGTCAAGCAGCGGGTCGCCTTCGGCAAGCCGGTCGCCGAGCAGGGCGTCGTCCAGCACTGGATCGCCCAGTCGCGGATCCGGATCGAGCAGGCCCGGCTGCTGGTGCTCAAGACCGCCTGGCTGATCGACACCGTGGGCAACAAGGGCGCCCGCACCGAGATCGCGGCGATCAAGGTCGCCGTCCCCGAGGTGACGAAGTACGTGGTCGACCGGGCCATCCAGGCGCACGGCGGCATGGGCGTCAGCCAGGACACCCCGCTGGCCTCCCTCTACGCCCAGGCGCGGCTGCTGCAGATCGCCGACGGCCCCGACGAGGTCCACGAGATGGTCATCGCCCGCCGGGAGCTCAAGGCGCGCGACTGACCCGGAGGCCCGGCGCGCAGATCTCCTGGGCGTCCGGCCGCCGCTGACGCCAGGATCTCCCCGTGCGGGGTCTCGAGATCGTCGTCGTCATCGGCGTCCTGGTGCTGCTGGGCGGGGTGCTCGGGCAGCGCCTGCGGCTGCCGGCGCCGCTGGTCCAGCTGCTGCTCGGCGTCGGGTTCGGGTTCGTGCCCGGCCTCGGCGACGTGGAGATGCCGCCGGAGCTGGTGCTGTTCCTGTTCCTGCCGGCGCTGCTGTACTGGGAGGCGATCAACACCTCCCTGCGCGAGGCCCGGGCGAACCTGCGCGTGATCTCGCTGTTCGCCATCGGCTTGGTGCTGGCGACCGCGGGCACGGTCGCCGTCGTCGCGCACGCCCTGGGCCTGTCGTGGCCGATGGCCTTCGTCCTCGGCGCCGTCCTGGCGCCGACCGACGCGACCGCGGTGGCCGCGGTGGCCGGCCGGCTCCCGCGGCGGATCGGGACGACGCTGCGGGCGGAGAGCCTGGTCAACGACGGGACGGCGCTGGTGCTCTTCGGCGTCGCCGTCGGGGTGGCGGTCGGCGAGCTCGAGGTCGGCGCGGGCGACGTGGCCTGGGAGCTGGTGCTCTCCTACGCCGGCGGGATCGGCATCGGCCTCGCCGTCGCGGCGCTGTCGTACCGGGTGCGGCCGAGGCTGCACGACGTCCGGCTGGAGGGCGTCGCCAGCGTGCTCACCCCGTTCGTCGCCTTCCTGCCCGCCGAGCTGCTGCACGTCTCGGGCGTGGTCGCGGTCGTCGTCGCCGGGCTGGCGCTGTCCCAGGTGACGCCCCGGGTCATGGGCGCCCGCACCCGCGTGCAGGCACGCGCGTTCTGGAGCCTCTCCACCTACCTGCTCAACGGCACGCTGTTCGTCCTCATCGGGCTGCAGCTGCACGTCGTCGTCGAGGGCCGGTCGGCCGCCGACCTGCTGGCCGGCGCCGGGACGGCGCTGCTCGTCGCGCTGGTCGTCCTGGGCACGCGGCTGCTGTGGGTGAACACCATGCCGTACGTCATCCGCGCGCTCGACCGGCGGCCGGCCCAGCGGCTGCGCCGCATGGGCTTCCGGCAGCGCCAGCCGGGCGCCTGGGCCGGGTTCCGCGGGGCCGTCTCGCTGGCCGCCGCGCTGGCCATCCCGTTCCAGGACGCCGACGGCGACCCGCTGGCCGGCCGCGACACGGTCCTGCTGGTCACCTTCGGCGTCATCGCCTTCACGCTGCTGGTGCAGGGGCCGACGCTGCCCGCCGTCGTCCGCTGGGCCCGGCTGCCCGAGGACCGCGCCGAGGTGCGCGAGCAGCGCCTGGCCGAGCGGACGGCGACCCGGGCGGCGCTGGACGTCCTCGACGACCGCGCCACCGACCTGGACGTGCCCGCCGAGGTGGTCGAGCGGGTGCGGTCGGCCTACGGGGAGCACCTGCGCGAGATCGACCTGCGGGAGACCGTCCTCGACGACGGCGGCGGCGCGGAGGAGGAGCGCGCGGCGCTGCACGCGGTCAAGGCCGAGCGGAGGCTGCGCCTGGCGCTGCTGGCCGACAAGCGGCGCGCGGTGGACGAGCTGCGGCACACGCACGCGATCGACGACCTGGTGCTGCTGCGGGTCCAGGCGCAGCTCGACGCCGAGGAGGTGCGCCTCGACGGCGTCCCCGAAGCTGAGTGACCGGAGTGGATCCGTCAGGGTCACGCCGACGGATCCACTCCGCTCACGCCCGGCGGTCGGGGAGGAACCGGAAGCGGTCGCGGGTGGCGGTGACCTCGGCGGGGTCGACGTCGGCCAGCACGATGGTCTCCACGCCGGCCGCGGTGGCGAGCAGCTCCCCCGTCGGGCTCACGATCCGGCTGTCGCCCACGTGCTCGGTGCCGTCGCCGGCGACCCCCACCCGGTTGCAGCCGACGACGTAGGCCTGGTTCTCGATCGCACGGGCCTGCAGCAGCGTCTGCCAGTGGTGCCGCCGCGGGCTGGGCCAGTTGGCCGGGACGAGGTAGACGTCGGTGTGCGCCGCGGCGTCCCAGAAGACGTTGGCGAAGCGCAGGTCGTAGCAGATGAACGGGGTGACCCGCAGGCCGCCGATCTCGACGGTGGCCGGCTTCTCCCCCGCCCGGAACCGCTCGTGCTCGCCGGCGTGGGTGAACGGGTGCAGCTTGCGGTAGCGGTGCGTCGTCCCGTCCGGCCCGGCGAGGACGAACGAGTTGTAGGGCAGCTCGCCGTCGGCCGCGACCTCCGGGCAGGTGCCGCCGACCCAGACGCCGTGCTCGGCGGCCTGCGCCTGCAGGAACCGCGCCGACGGGCCGCCCTCGGGCTCGCCGATCCCCGGCGTCATGGAGAACCCGGTGGAGAACGTCTCGGTGAGCAGCACCAGCTCCGCGCCGGCGCCGACCGCGCGGGCCACCCACGGGGCGAGCCGCGCGAAGTTGGCGTCGCGGTCCTCCCACACGATGTCGTGCTGCACCGCCGCGATCCTCATGCCATCCCCCTCAGCCGCTCCACCGCTTCGCCCAGCACCTCGTCGCGCTTGCAGAACGCGAACCGGACCAGGTGCCGGCCCAGCGCCGCGTGCGCCGGGTCGTAGAAGACCACGGTCGGGACGGCGACGACACCGGCCCGCTCCGGCAGCGACCGGCAGAACGCCAGCCCGTCGCCGTCCGGCTGCACCGGGCGGACGTCGACGGTGGCGAAGTACGTCGCCTCCGGGCTGACCACCGGCAGGCCCGCCGCACGCAGGCCCTGCACCAGGACGTCGCGGCGGTACTCCAGGTCGCTGGCGATGCCGGCGAAGTACCCGTCGGGCAGCGCCAGGCCCGCGGCGACCGCCGGCTGGAACGGGCCGCCGTTGACGTAGGTGAGGAACTGCTTGGCGGTGCGGACGGCGGCCACCAGCGGCGCCGGCCCGCAGATCCAGCCGATCTTCCAGCCGGTGGTGTTGAACGTCTTCCCGGCGCTGCTGACGACCAGCGTGCGCTCGCGCATGCCGGGCAGCGTCGCGATCGAGCGGTGCCGGGCTCCGGAGAAGACCAGGTGCTCGTACACCTCGTCGGTGAGGACGAGCAGCTCGTGCTCCATGGCCAGGGCCGCCAACGTCGCCAGCTCCTCGGCGGTGAACACCTTGCCGGTGGGGTTGTGCGGGGTGTTGAGCACCAGCAGCTTGGTGCGGGGGGTGACGGCGGCGCGCAGCTCGGCGGGGTCGAACGTCCAGCGGCCCTCGCCGGACGCCGGCGGGTGCAGCGGCACCGGCCGCAGCACGCCGCCGGCCATGGCCACGCCGGCGGGGTAGCTGTCGTACATCGGCTCGAACAGCACCACCTCGTCGCCCGGCTCGAGCAACGCGATCAGGGCCGCGGCCAGCGCCTCGGTCGCCCCGGCGGTGACCAGCACCTCGCCGTCCGGGTCGTACGCCAGCCCGCCGAAGCGCCGCACGTGGTCGGCGATCGCGGCACGGAGCTCCGGGATCCCCGGCCCGGGCGGGTACTGGTCGTGCGCGGTGCCGATCGCGGCGCGGGCGACGTCGAGCACCTCGGGCGGGCCGGGGTAGTCGGGGAAGCCCTGGCCGAGGTTCACCGAGCCGGTGGCGACGGCCAGCGCGCTCATCTCGGCGAAGATCGTCGTCCCGAAGCCCTGGAGCCGGGACGAGAGGTACGGCACGCGGGTCACGGGACCACCTTCTCGAACCGGACGCGCCGGGTGGCGACGTCGGCCCCGACCAGCCGCACCTCCACCCGGGTGCCGGGCGTCAGCGCACCGGCGCAGCGGGCGCGGACGGCGAGGGCGTCGAGCACCACGGTGCCCTCGTCGACCGCGACGCCGGCGAACACCGAGCCTTCCCGGCCGTGCAGCAGCCAGGACTCGGTGGCGTCGACGACCGCCCGCTCCACCTCGCGGGTCCGCCGGTCGGAAGCGGCCATGAGCGCGGGCAGCTCGGGCAGCGCGGCGCGCAGCCGCTCGTCGGGGGCGCGACCGGCCGCGAGGGCGAGGCAGACCTCCGTGGCGAACCGGTCGACCAGCCGCCGCAGCGGCGCGGTGACGTGCGCGTAGGGCGCCGCGACCCCGGCGTGCAGGGGCTGCTCGGGCGGGGCGCCGTCGAAGGCGGTGTACCCCGAGCCGCGCAGCAGCGTGGCCGCCTCCTCGAGGAAGGCCGCGTGCCGGGCGTCGCCGGCGTCCAGCCCGCTGATGACCGCGCCCGGCGCCGCCCCCGCCGGCCAGTCGACGCCGAGGGCCGGGGCGAGCAGCCGCAGCCGCTCGACGTCCTCGACCCGGGCCGGGGGCAGGGTGCGCAGCAGCCCGACGCCGCCGTCGAGCATGAGCCCGGCCGCGCACCGGCCGGTCAGCAGCGAGATCTGCGCGTTCCACGCCTCCACCGGCAGGTCGCCGCGGAAGGCGAGGGTCCAGCCGCCGTCCGGCGCCGGGCGCACCTCCTGCTCCGGGGTGCCCAGCTCGATCGCCCCCCGGTCGGCGGCGCGCGCCAGCAGCAGCCGGCCGACGTCCGGCAGCAGGGCCAGCGGCCCGGGCAGCGTGCCGGCGTCGGCCTGCTGCTGGACGGACGGGTAGTCCAGCTGGGCGCGGCTGCGCACCCGGGCCCGGCGGACGGCGGAGCTCCTCAGCTCGCCGTCGCCGTCCAGGTCCATCGTCCAGACGACGGCCGGGGTGATCTGGCCGGGCAGCAGGCTGGCCGCGCCCTCGCTGAGCACGGGCGGGTGCAGCGGGGTCCGGCGGTCGGGGCAGTAGACGGTCTGCCCGCGCCGCCGGGTCTCGGCGTCGAGCGGGCCGCCGGGCCGCAGGAAGGCCGCGACGTCGGCGATCGCGTAGGTGACGCGGCACCCGGAGCCCAGTGCGGCCAGGTGCACCGCCTGGTCGAGGTCGCGGCTCCCCGGCGGGTCGACGGTGACCAGCTCGACGTCGGTCGCGTCCAGCTCGGGCAGCGGCGGGCGGGCGGCCGCGGCGGCCGCCTCGGCGAGGGCGTCGGCGCCGAACTCCTCCGGCACGCCGAGCTCCGCGCGGATCGCCGCGAAGTCCGGCGGGGCCGGCGCCGCGGGCGCCCAGCGCGGGACCCGGAGGGGGTGGCGGGCGGGACGGTCCACCGACCACCTCCGGCGTTCCACGTGGAACCAGGCGGCTGGTCAGCCCCCGGCCGGCTGCGTGCGCAGCTCTCGCCTCAGGATCTTGCCCGTCACCGTCTTGGGCAGCTCGCCGACCAGCTCGATCGAGCGCGGGTACTTGTAGGCGGCCATCCGCTCCTTGCAGAACGCGATGAGCTCCTCCGGGGTCGCCTCGGTGCCCGGCTTGAGCGAGACGAAGGCCTTCACCGTCTCGCCGCGGTACTCGTCCGGGACGCCGACGACGGCGGCCTCGCGCACCGCCGGGTGCCCGTACAGGACGTCCTCGACCTCCCGCGGCCACACCTTGTAGCCCGACGCGTTGATCATGTCCTTCTTGCGGTCGACGATGAAGATCCAGCCCTCGGGGGTCATGAACCCGACGTCGCCGGAGTGCAGCTCGCGGCCGGGCAGCGACTCCTCGGTCTCCTTCTCCTTGCCCCAGTAGCCGAGCACCACCTGCGGCCCCCGCGCGCAGATCTCGCCGACCTCGCCCAGCGGTACCGGCTGCCCGTGCTCGTCGAGGATGCGCACGACGGTGTTGTTGACCGGGCAGCCGACGGAGAAGGCGCCGGAGGTGGGGTCGACCGGGGAGGCGACCCCGCGCGGGGTGGCGGTCATCGGCGAGGTGGTCTCGGTGAGCCCGTAGGCGTTGTGGATGGGCAGGCCGGTCGCCTTCTCGAACGCCTCGGCGGTCGACGGCGCGATCGCCGCCCCGCCGGAGTAGATGTACTCGAACGAGGAGAAGTCCTCCCGGTCGAAGCCGGGGGCGTTCATCAGCGCGATGAACACGGTGATCGCCCCGATGGTGAACGTCGGCCGGTGCTCGCGGATGGCGTCGAGCACCACCTGCGGCTCGAACCGGTAGGCGAGCACCAGCGCCGAGCCGCTGAGCAGGCAGACGCCGATGTGCCCGATCAGGCCGGTGATGTGGAACAGCGGGGCGACGCCGAGCACCGAGCCGTGCGTGCCGACGCCCACGTAGTCGCGGTAGACCTGCGCGGTGAAGCAGACGTTGCCGTGGGTGTTCATCGCACCCTTGGGCACGCCGGTCGTGCCGGAGGTGTAGGTCAGGAACGCGACGTCGTCGACCCCGTAGCGGACGTCGGGGACCGACTGCCCGCGGTGCTGCTCGATCAGCTCGGCGAGGTCGGTGGTGCCCTCGTGCCGCTGGCGGGTGACGCGGTCGAACAGGCGGGCGTCGGCGCGCGACTGGTGCTCCAGCTCCGACGTCGTCAGCACGAGGGTGACGTCGCTGTCGGGGACGACCTTGCGGGCCACCGAGTCGTACAGCGACTCCAGGCAGAGCAGCACCTTCGCCCCGGAGTCCTTGAGCTGGTAGTCCAGCTCGCGCTCACGGTTCATCGGGTTGATCGAGACCATGATCCCGCCGGCCTTCCAGGTGGCGACCATGGCCAGCACGAACTGCGGGACGTTCTGCAGGTACACGGCGAGCCGGTCGCCGCGCCGGAAGCCGTGGGCCAGCAGGCCGGCGGCCAGCGCCGTCGACTGCTCGTCGAGCTCCCGCCACGTGAGGGTGCCGTCGAAGTACCTGATCGCCGGGTCGTCGGGCCGGGCGGCGATGGTGGCGCGGGCCATCGCGAGGGCGTCGTCGAACTCCACGTCGACGTCCGGCGGCTGGTCGGGGGTGTAGTTGGCGAGCCAGGGACGGTCGTCGTACGTGGTCACGGTGGAGGCCCCCTCGACGGCGGTGTCAGGTTCCCCCATACAAGCCGAGAGCCACGTCGCAGTCCACCGAGGGCGGTCAGCCGATGCGGACCTCCTCCAGCCCCTCGATCGCGACCACGTCGCCCCGGCGCAACTGGCGGCCGCGGCGCTCCTCGGGCTCGCCGTTCACCCGCACCGCTCCGGTGAGCAGCACGTCCTTGACCTGCGCGCCGGTGGGCACGGCGTCGACGAGCTTGAGCAGCTGCCCGAGCCGGATGGTGTCCTCGCCGGTGCGGAGCTCGACGGTGCGCACTCAGGCCCCCGTCAGCTCGTCGCCGACGGCGACCGCGCCGGCCCGCCGGACCAGCGCGCCGACGGCGAGGGTGCTGGCGCGCTCGCGGTGGATGGTCTTGAGGACGCCGTTGTCGCGGCCGATCCCGCCCGGCTGCGGGCGGGTCACCATGACGCAGCGGGACACGGGCTCGCGCAGGTCCAGCACCGCCGAGCCGAGCCGCTGCCGGGTGCCGACCAGCGCGTCCTCGCCCTCGCCGTCCAGGACGACGTTGGCGCGGAACCGGCGGCGGTCCCACGGGCCGAGCGTGCCGGTGGAGACGAGCGTGACGCGGAACTCGGGGTTGTCGTGGAAGGCCTCGGCGGCCCCGTGCCACGGGTACCAGCCGTCGCTCTCGTCGTCGTCGACGCCCTCGTACCGGGGGGCGTTCCCGGTGGCCGGCCGCAGCCCGATCCCGCGGCCGGCCCAGTCGGACAGGACCCCGTCGTCGGTGGTCACCGTGCCGTCGGGCAGCACCACCTCGACGCCGCCGTCGTCCCGCAGGCGGCCGGCGGCGAACAGCAGGTCGGGCACCCGGCGCGCGGTGAGCCCGAACCCGGTGTCGAGGTCGAACAGCGCCCACTGCCGGTCGCCGGCGACGCCGAGCGCGCCGACCTCGGCCCGCTGCAGCCGCTCGCCCTGCAGCGACTTGACGGGGTACCGCCAGAGCTCCGCGACCCGCACGGTCAGCCCGCCGGGGTCCAGGAGACCGACCAGCTGCTCCGCCACTGCCGCCCCGGCTCGAGGACGACGAGGTCGACGCCGTCGGCCAGCGCGTTGGGCGGGCAGGTCATCGGCTCGACGGCGAGGCTGCGGCGGCGCTCGCCGGCGGGCAGGGTGTCGCCGCTGTAGACCTGCAGCCACGGCCAGCCCTCGTCGACCGCGACGGTCAGCTCCCCCGCCGGGCCGGCCAGCCGCACCCGCGCCCAGCCGTCGTCGTCGCGGGCCAGGTCGGTGAGCGGGTCGTCGAAGCGGCGGTCGCCGATGCGGCCGACGGCGCCGTCGAACGGCCGCGTCTCGCCGGTGGGCAGCCCGTCGTCCCCGACCACCACGAGGGTGCGGGCGGGCAGGGTCAGCTCCGCCTCGGCCAGTCCGCCGTCCTCCCGCGCCCCGACGCCGAAGTAGGGGTGCATCCCGGCACCGAAGGGCGCCGGCGTGTGCCCGGCGTTGCCCACCCGCAGCGTGACGTCGAGCTGGTCGGCCGACAGGGCGTAGTCGACCGCGACCGCCAGCCGGAACGGGTAGCCCGGGCGCGGCTCGACGACCGTCCCGACGGAGAGCACGCCCTCGCTGCGGTCGAGGATGCTCCAGGGCTGCCAGGAGACCAGCCCGTGCATGGCGACCGGGCGCTTCGTCGAGGCGATCTCGAGCTGCAGCTCCTCGCCGTCCCAGGTCCAGCGGCCGTCGCGCAGCCGGTTCGGCCAGGGCAGCAGGACGTGCCCGCGCCGGCCGTTCGGCACGGTGCCGGACGGGTAGCCGTCGAGGACGTCCCACCCGCCGACGACGAGCCGGCGCAGCCCGCCGCCGCGCAGGTCGACGTCGAGCCGGGCCTCGTCGCAGAGGACCCGCGCCTCGGCCGGCTCGGTGGCCGGCCACTCGGGCGAGGTCCGCGGGTTGATCGACACGGCGTCAGCTCACCACAACGTCACGGCAGTTCGTAGTCGAGGGTGAGGACGGCGCCGGACTCCCCGTGGGCGATGGTGATCCGCCCGCGCAGACCGGCGAGGTCCCCGGTGCCGGTGCCCGGCAGCACCACCCCGGTGGAGCTCGACCGCTCCCCGTCCACGACCCCGGTGTGCTGGAGGACGAAGGAGCCGCTGCGGCCCTCCAGCTCGCCGGTGACCAGCTCCAGCGCGGCGTAGCCGACCGGCGCCTCGCCCAGGGCGGCGCTGGTCATGCTCACCACGCTGGAGCCGGTCAGCGGGCCGGAGAAGGTCTTGCGCAGGGTCACCCGGCCGAAGGTGACCGGCCCGGCCTCCCCCAGCTCCAGCGGCTCGGGTTCCCAGCCGGTGACCTCGAACGGAACCTCGACGACGGTGCCCATGCGCGCAGTGTGCCGGGCCGCAGCGGCAGCACGGTTCAGGCGTCGTCGAGCACCCGCTCGAAGAACAGCGAGTCCGCGGCGTCGGGGTCGCCGACGTACGCCCCGAAGGCGCCGGTCGGGCGGTAGCCGGCGCCGGTGTAGAGCGCGATCGCCTCGGGCTGGCGCGGACCGGTCTCCAGCCGCAGCGTCGTCCAGCCGCGCTCGCGGGCGGCCGCCTCGAGGCCGGCGAGCACGGTCTTGGACATCCCGCGTCCGCGCGCCGCGGGCACGACGTACATCCGCTTGACCTCGGCGGCGCCGTCCCCGAGGGCGCGCAGCGCGCCGCAGCCGATCGCCGTCCCGTCGTCGTCCCGGACGAGCAGGACGACGCTGACGTCGCGGGCCGACGGCGGTGCGCCGGGCTCGCTGCCGCCGTCGTAGCGCTCGCGCAGCTCGGCCTGCTGGGCGGCGGTCAGGCGCTGGACGTCGGGGTCGTCCCAGGCCACCGGCAGCGGCGTCACAGGCTGATCCCGTGCAGCAGCAGCGCGGCCAGCTCGCGGTAGGCGCTGGCGTCGTCGAGGCCGGTGGCGCGGGCGGTGTCGCCGCGGCCGATGCGGAACATCAGCGTCGTCACGGTGTCGGCGATCAGCGCCGGGTGGACCTCGCGGAAGCGCCCCTGCCGCACGCCCTCGTCGATCAGCTGCCGCACCCGCTCGGCGGCCGCGGCGGTGTTGCGCTCGTAGACGGCGCGGCCGGGCGCGAAGGAGTCGAGGTCGCGGTGGAAGGCCGGGCTCGCCGGGCCGAGCGCCCGGGCGACCGCGGTGAGGTAGGCGGTCACGCGCAGCGCCGGGTCGGACTCCGTCAGGGTCTGGGCCTCGACCACCTCCGTCGCCTTGCGGAAGAAGTGCCGGACGACGCGCAGCGCCAGCTGCTCCTTGCTCTGCGCGAGCGCGTAGAGCGTGCTCTTGGAGCAGTGCAGGCGGACGGCGAGGTCGTCGAGGGTGAAGCGGGCGAACCCCTCGGCCAGGAACAACTCCTCCAGCTGGTCGAGCAGCTCGGCCTGCCGCCGCGTCATCGTGGGCGTCGTCGTCTCCGCGGTCATGGCACCTCCTCGTCGGACAGCATCCCGCCTGGACGCCAGACAGTACTGGCGTATCGTCCTCAGTACTGTTTCTCGAACGGGGAGAGGTGTCGTGCGGGTCGAGCGAGAGCTGCCGTCGGACGAGGCGCGGGACCTGATCGCGCTCACGCGCGAGCTGGCCGACGCCGAACTGGCCCCGCGGGCCGCGGAGTACGAACGCGAGGAGCGCTTCCCCCGCGAGGTCTTCCGCACCCTCGGGGACGCCGGGCTGCTCGGCCTCCCATTCCCGGAGGAGGTCGGAGGCGGCGCGCAGCCGTACGAGGTGTACCTGCAGGTGCTCGAGGAGCTGTCGCTCCGGTGGGCCTCGATCGCGCTGGGCATCAGCGTGCACACGCTGTCCTGCTCGCCGATCGCGAACTTCGGCACCGAGGCGCAGCGGCGGGACCTGCTGCCCGCGCTGGTCGGTGGCGAGCTGCTCGGGGCGTACTGCCTCTCCGAGGCGCACGCGGGTTCCGACCCGGCGGCCATGCGGGCGGCGGCCACCCCGTCGGACGACGGCTGGGTCGCGCGCGGCGAGAAGGCGTGGGTCACCCACGGCGGGCAGGCCGACTTCTACTCGACCTTCCTGCGCACGCCCGAGGGCATCTCGTGCTTCCACCTCACGCCCGACCTGCCCGGCTTCACGCCCGCGCCGCCCGAGCACAAGATGGGCCTGACCGCCTCGCACACGGCGGCGATCCGGCTGGACGACGTCCCCGTCCCGGGTGACCGGCTGGTCGGTGAGCCGGGTCGCGGCCTGGCGATCGCGCTGTCGGCGCTGGACTCCGGCCGGCTCGGCGTCTCGGCGGTCGCCGTGGGGCTGGCCCAGGCGGCGCTCGACGTCGCCGTCGACTACGCCGTCGAGCGCGAGGCGTTCGGCCGGCCGATCGCCGAGCACCAGGGGGTGGCCTTCCTGCTCGCCGACATGGCCGCGGCGGTGGAGTCCGCCCGCGCGACCTACCTGGCCGCCGCACGGCGGCGGGACGCCGGCAAGCCGTACTCGCGCCAGGCCTCGATCGCCAAGCTGGTGGCGACCGACGCGGCGATGAAGGTGACCACCGACGCCGTGCAGGTGCTCGGCGGCGCCGGCTACACCCGCGACCACCCGGCCGAGCGGTACATGCGCGAGGCGAAGGTCTTCCAGATCTTCGAGGGCACCAACCAGATCCAGCGCATGGTCATCGGCCGCCACCTGGCCAAGGAGGCCGTGCCCGCCACCGCCTGAGGCGGCAGGCCGGGCGCCGTGCGCGTCCTCACGCTCAACCTCTTCGGGCTCGGGCCGGACCGGTCGCGCCGCGACGCCCGCCTGGCTCAGGGAATGGCGGAGCTCGCCCTGGACCACGTCCTCGTCCGGTGCGGGCTGCACGGCGGGCCGACGCTGCGGATCACCGGCTGCCGACTGGTCTTCGACACCCCGGAGACGGCGGTCAGCGACCACTTCCGGGGGCTGGCCGACCTCGGGGCGCCACCTCTTTCCTGATGAGGCGCAAGGCCTGCGCAACATCTGTGGACAAGCCGCTGAGCTGGGGATTCAGGAGGCGACCCGGCCGGTCCGGCGGTAGACTTCGAACACCTGATCGAGCTGGTGAGGAGGTGTTCCGGTGGACGAGGTGGCCTCGGCGCTGGACGCGCTCGCCGGCGAGGATCTGCACGCGCTGCCCGCCGAGGACCTGCTGGACC
>NZ_JBJGYZ010000016.1:0-111322 GCF_054050275.1 Geodermatophilus sp. SYSU D00691 | reverse complement strand
CCCCCGCCCGCCGCGCCCCACGCCCCCCCCCCCCCCCCCCCGCCCGCCCCCCCCCGACCCCCCCCCGGCCCCGCCCCCCCCCCACACCACCCGGCCCGCCCCGCCCCCCCCCCCGGCCGCGGGCAGCCGGCCGGCCAGCCGCTCGGCGGTGCGGGCGGCGGCCAGCGCGGCCGCCGCGGCGTCGGCGGCCGCCTGCTCGGCCGGCAGCCGCACGGCGGCCTCGGTGGCCCGCGCCAGCTCCTGCTGGGCGGCGGCGAGCCGGTCGGGCCGGTCGGCGGCCGCCTGCGCGCCGGCCCCGCACCGGCGCTCCAGGTCGGCGATCTCGCGGTCGAGGCGGCCGAGCTCGCGGCGCAGCCCGTCGGCGCGATCGGCCTCGGGCAGCAGCGACCGGACGGCGGCGGCGTCGTCGCGCAGCCCGCGGGCGACCAGGGCGTCGGTCGGTCGGCCCCCGCTCCCGGCGAGCCAGGCCGTGCGGGCGGCCGCGAGCCGCTCGGCGGCGGCGGTCGCGCGGGCGGCCGTCGCCGCGGCCGCCTCGAGGACGTCGCGCAGCGCCTCGGCCCGCCGGCCCGCGTCGCGCCGGGCCCGCAGCGGCGCCAGCTCGGCCTCCCGACCGGTGAGCCGGGCCAGCTCGGCCCGGGCCCGCTCCCGGCGGGCGTGCCGGTCGGCGAGCGCGCGGGCCGCGGCCAGCTCGGCCTCCAGCGCGGCCGAGTCGGCGGCGGCGGCGTCGGCGGCCGCACCGGCCGCGGCGAGCTCGGCGTCGGCCCGGCTCCGCAGGCCGGCCACCCAGGTGCCCACCCGGGCGGCGGGCGCGGCGCCGACCAGCTCGGGCGCCAGCTCCTCCGGCACGTCGGCGTCGGCGATCTGGGCCACCCGCGCCAGCAGCGTGCTGGTGTGCAGCCGCTCGGCGCGCAGCGCCTCGTCCGCCGCCCGGCGCTCGGCGGCCAGCCAGTCCTCGGCGCGGGCGAACCGGTCGACGTCGAACAAGGTGGACAGCAGCCGCGCGCGGTCCTCGGGCTCGGCGCGCAGGAACCGCGCGAAGTCGCCCTGCGGCAGCAGCACCACCTGGCAGAACTGCTCGGCGGAGAGCCCCAGGCGGGCGCCCAGGTACTCCGAGCCCTCGTCGATGCGGGTGCTCACCGGCTGCCAGGTGTCCCCCGCCCAGCGCTGCACGGTGAGCCGGGCCGGCTCGACGGTCAGCCCGGTGCCGCGCTTCTTGGGGCGCGCCTGCTCGGGACGGCGGATCACCCGGAGCCGCTCACCGGCCAGGGTCAGCTCGCACGTGACCTCGGTGCGCGTGGCGTCGTCGGCGTGGTCGCTGCGCAGCCGCTTGTCGTGCCCGCGCACGCCGGGGACGGTGCCGTAGAGGGCGAAGACGACCGCGTCGAGCAGCGTGGTCTTGCCCGCCCCCGTCGGCCCCCACAGCAGGAAGAGCCCGTCGCGGGCGACGTCGTCGAGGTCGAGGGTCGCGGTGCCCGGGAACGGGCCGAAGGCGGTCAGCGAGAGCGAGTGCAGCCTCACCGGGCGGCCGCCTCCCGGTCGGCGGCGCCCAGCGCGGTGGCCAGCAGCCGGCGCTCGGCGGGCACGGCGTCGACACCGCGCACGTGCCGCACGAACTCCTCGGTGATCTCCAGGTCGCTGCGGTTGCGCAGCCGCTCCCGGTAGCTGCGGCCGTCGGCGGCGCCGGCGGCGCCGGCCCACTCCAGGTGCACGCAGTGCGGGAAGCGGGCCTGCAGCCGGCGCATGGGGTCGGCCGGCCGGGCCGGGTCGGTGAGCTTGGCGGAGACGAAGTGCCCCTCGACGGCGGCGTGCTCGGGCCTCTCGAGCAGTTCGGCCAGCGTGCCGGTGAGCACGGTCAGCGGCCGCGGCGTGGGCAGCGGCACCGGGCGCACCCCGGCCAGCCCGGAGGCGTCGAGGTCGACCAGCCACGCCTGCTTGGCCTGGCCGGCCTCGCCGAAGGAGTAGGCCAGCGGGGAGCCGCTGTAGCGCAGCCGGGGGCTGAGCGTCTGCGGCCGGTGCAGGTGCCCGAGGGCGACGTAGTCGACGCCGTCGAACGCCCCCGCCGGCACGAGGTCGACCCCGCCGACGCAGATGTCGCGTTCGCTGTCGCTGGGCTCCCCGCCGCCCACGAACGCGTGCGCCAGCACGACCGAGCGCGCCCCCGGGCGCAGGAACAGGTCGGCGCGCACCCGCTCCATGGCCTCGGCCACGACGCCGGCGTGGCTGCGCACGCCCGGGACGCCGAGCTCGAACCGGGCCACCTCGGGCTCCAGGAACGGCAGACCGTAGATCGCCACGTCGCCGTGCTCGTCGGCGAGCAGCACCGGCTCGTCGAGCCGGGGGACGGCGGCCCGCACGTGCAGCCCGGCGACGGCGAGCAGCCCGGAGAAGGTGCCCAGCCGGCGGGCGGAGTCGTGGTTGCCCGGCGTGAGGACGACGGTGGCGCCGGCGGCCAGCAACCGGCCGACGACGCGGTCGAGCACGGCCTGCGCGTCGGCCGAGGGCACCGCCCGGTCGTAGACGTCGCCGGCGACCAGCACGACGTCCACCGACTCGGCTACCACGACGTCGACGAGCGCGCCGAGGACCGCCTCCTGGTCGGCGAGCAGGTCGGCGCCGTGCAGGGACCTCCCGATGTGCCAGTCGGAGGTGTGCAGCAGGCGCATGTGCCGGACGGTAGGCGTCCGCACCGACGAATTCACCCTGGCGACCGCGCCGCCGGCACGCCCGTCACCGGTGACACAGGAGTCCCCCGGCTCCTAGCATCGGCCGCACCCCCGCCGACAGGAGGGCGACCCGTGCACCTCGCCCCGGGCGACACGGTGGCCGGCTACACGGTCGTGCGCGAGCTCGGCAGCGGCGGGATGGGCGCGGTCTACCTCGTCCGCCACCCCCGGCTGCCCCGCCTGGACGCGCTCAAGCTGCTCCGCCGCGAGCTCTGCGACGACCCCGACTTCGCGCGGCGGTTCATGCGCGAGGCCGACGTCGTCGCCGGGCTGTCGCACCGCAACATCGTCGGCGTCCTCGACCGGGGCGATGACGGCGGGCAGCTCTGGCTGGCCATGCAGTACGTCGACGGGATCGACGCCGAGACCGCCCTCGAGCAGGCCGGCGGGCTCCTGCCCGCCCCGCGGGCGGTGCACGTCGTCACCGAGGTCGCCGCCGCGCTCGACGCCGCGCACCGCCGCCAGCTGGTGCACCGCGACGTCAAGCCGGCCAACATCCTGCTCGGCCGGATGGCCGAGGACGGCGGTGACGAGCCCGAGCAGGTGTTCCTCACCGACTTCGGCATCGCCAAGCCGCTGGACCGCGCCACGCGGCTCACCCGCACGGGCATGGTCATCGCGACGTTCGACTACGCCTCGCCGGAGCAGATCGCCTCCGAGCCGCTCGACGCCCGCTCCGACGTCTACTCGCTGGGCTGCGTGCTCGTGAAGCTGCTCACCGGCACCGTGCCGTTCCCCGGGGACACGGCGTTCGCCGCGCTGCACGGCCACCTGGGCCTGCCGCCGCCGCGCGTGACGGATCGCGTGCCCTGGCTGCCGCCGAACCTCGACGACGTCGTCCTGCGCGCCCTGGCCAAGGACCGCACCCAGCGGTTCGGCACGTGCCGGGAGCTGGCGTCCGCAGCGGCCGCCGCGCTGGACCGGCTGCCCCCGGCGCCGGCCCCGCCGCTCACGCTGTCGCTGGTGCCCGGCCTCGGGACGACCACCGCGGTGCGACCGGTCAGCACCGAGCGGATGCCGACGGCGGCGATCGAGCAGCTGACCGGTCTGCTGCGGCGCACCCGCTTCCTGGACCTGCCCGAGGTGGTCCCGCCACCGCGACCGGAGGGCGGGAGCGGCCGGCGCACGGCGCTCGAGGTGACCTCAGGTGCCGGCCGGCACCGGGTCGAGCTCGACCTGGACGACCCGCGTCTGCCGGCGGAGTTCGGCGAGCTGGTCGCGGCGGTCGAGAAGCTCGGCTCCGCCCCGGTGCGGGAGCCCGAGACCGTGGTGGAGCGAGCAGGGCCGCTGCCGCTGCCGCCGCCGCCTCGGCCCGTCGCGGTGCAGCCCCCGGCACCCCCGCCGCGGTCGCCCCGGCAACGGCTTCCCGACGTCCCGGCGCCCGTGCCGGACCGCCCGGTGCACCCGGGCACCCCTGTCGGGCCGACCTCCCGGCCGGCGCCGGCGGGCCGAGGGGGCCGCGGTCCCTGGGTGCTGGTCGCGGTGGTCGTCGCGGTCCTGGTCGCCGCCGGGGGGACCTGGTGGTTCCTGCAGCAGCGCGAGCCCGGCGGCGGAACGGGCGCCGGCGGCTCCTCCTCGGCGACCTCCACCTCCGGCACGTCGTCCTCGGCCGCGACGACGACCCCGGTGCCGCCGGCGCAGGCGGCGTTCGACGCCCTCCCGCGGGCCGGGGCGCTGCCCGGCAACGTGCTCGTCGTCCCCCGGATCGTCGACGGCGCCACCGACCTCTACCTCGTGGACGCCGACACCGGCGCCACGACGCTGCGGCTCACCTCCGCGCCGGGGGGTGCCATCGGCCCCGTGGTCTCCCCCGACCGGCAGACGGTCGTCTACCAGCACGCCACCGACTCCGGTGGCGAGCTGCGCGCGGTCGCCAGCGACGGCAGCGACGACCGCCCGCTCTTCGAGGGGGACGTCGGGTGCCCGCGTCCCGGCCGACCGGCCTGGAATCCCGCCGACCCGACGCAGCTGGTGGTGGCGTGCTCCACCGACGAGGGGATCTCGCTGCGGCTGCTGACCCTCGACGGAGCCACCGTGCGCACGCTGGACCCGGGCTCTGCTCTCGTCGACGACCTGAGCGTCTCACCCGACGGCACGCTGCTCGTCTTCTGGGGGGCGCCCGACACGAACCCCCTCGGCGGCGACCTGTTCACGCTGCCCCTCGACGGCAGCGCCGGCGCGCAGCGGATCACCGACTCCGCGGCCGACGCCGACCCGGCCTGGTCGCCGGACGGGGCCCGGATCGCGTTCCGGCGGGCCGCCGGATCCGGGGAGAGCCGGATCCTCACGGTCGCCGCCGACGGCTCCGGCGAGCAGCGGCTGACGGCCGCCGGCGCCACCGACCAGGACCCGATCTGGTCACCGGACGGCGACCGGATCGCGTTCAAGAGCAACCGGCCGGGCCCCCAGGCCTCCTCCGGCGACCACATCTGGGTGATGGCGAGCGACGGCAGCGACCAGCGCCAGCTCGACGACGGTGGCGGGACGGCGACCAACGCCCCCGCGTGGGGGAACCGCTGAGCCCTTCCGGCTCAGAGCCGGCGGGTCTGCTGCCAGCCCTCGTCCTCGCCGCGGATGTACCCGGCGTTCTCCCGGGCCCGCCGGTCGGCGTCCTCCTCGATCATGTGGTTGAGCAGCTGCTGGACGCCGTCGCTGTCCGGGATGCTCTTGAGCACCGTGGCGCCGCTGTCGCCGGCCGACTCGATGGTGAGGGTGCCGGAGTTGATGATCCGGTCCCACAGCGTCTGCCGGTAGGAGACGTCGGTGATCCGGGACAGCCCGATGTCGCGGCCGTGCCGGGCGAGGATCCCCTGGCGGAACAGCAGCCGGTGGGTGGTGACGACGTAGTGCGTCGTGCGCCACCGCAGCAGCGGGACGACGACGAGGACGAGCAGCAGCAGGAGCGCGACGCCGACGATCACCAGGCGCCAGACCCCCTGCTGCCGCCCCTCGGGGATCGCCGCGGTGCCGAACGAGGCGGCACCGACGACGAGCAGGAACAGGACGACGGGCCAGAAGATCGTCAGCCAGTGCGGGTGCAGGTGGCGGACGACCTCTTCGTCCTCGGCGAGGAGCTTGTCGGGGTACGGCACGCCGACAGGATGACGCAGCCGCGCGCATTCGGCCGGTAGGCCGACGATGTCATCGTCGGCGCACGTGCCGCACGTCCCCCGACGCCAGCTCGACGCTGCCGTCCGCGGTGGCGACCACCAGCCGGCCGTCCCAGTCGACCGCCTGCGCCACGCCCTCGACGACCGTGCCGTCGGGCAGGGTCACGGCCACCTCGGTGCCGACGGTCGACGACCAGGCGAGGTAGTCGCGCGCCAGCTCGGAGGCGACCGGGTCGCCGAGGGCCTCGACCCAGCGGGTGTAGCGCCGCTCGAAGGCCCGCAGGTAGGCCAGCAGCACCGGGCCGCGGTCGACCGCAGTGCCGGTGACGACCGACAGGGAGGTGCCGGTGTCGGGCAGCTCGGTGGTGTGGGTGTTCACGTTGAGCCCCGCGCCGACGACGACGGCGCCGCTGGCGGCCTCGGCGAGGATGCCGGCCAGCTTGCGCCCGTCGAGGGCGAGCAGGTCGTTGGGCCACTTCAGCGAGGCGCGGACGCCGGTCACCTCCCCCACCGCCTCGGCCAGGGCCACCCCGGTCAGCAGCGGCAGCCAGGCCCGCCGGGCGGCCGGCACGTCCGGGCGGACGAGCAGCGAGACGGTCAGGCCGGCGCGCGGGGGTGACACCCACGTGCGGTCGAGGCGGCCCCGGCCGGCCTCCTGGTGCTCGGCGACGAGCACCAGGCCCTCGGGGGCGTCCTCGGCGGCGCGGGCCAGCAGGACGGCGTTGGTCGAGCCGATGCTCTCGACCACCTCCAGCGCGGTCCACAGCCGGCTGTCGCGGGTGAGCGCGGCGGACAGCGCGGGCCCGTCGAGCCCGGGCCGGTCGAGGTCCGACCAGCGGGAGGAAGGCGCGTCGGGCACGTCACTTACGCTACGGCGCGTCCGAGCCTGTCGAGGAGGCCCCGTGAGCGCCGAACTGCAGAACGCCGGAGACGCCGTCCCCGACGACGTCGACATCCACACGACCGCGGGCAAGCTCGCCGACTTCGAGCGGCGCGTGCAGGAGGCGACCCACGCCGGCTCCGAGCGGGCGGTGGAGAAGCAGCACGCCGCCGGCAAGATGACCGCCCGCGAACGGATCGAGGCGCTGCTGGACCCGGGCTCGTTCACCGAGTTCGACGAGTTCGCCCGGCACCGCTCCACCAACTTCGGGCTGGAGTCCCGCCGGCCCTTCGGCGACGGCGTCGTCACCGGCTACGGCACGGTCGACGGCCGGCCGGTGGCGATCTTCTCCCAGGACGTCACCGTCTTCGGCGGCAGCCTCGGCGAGGTCTACGGCGAGAAGATCGTCAAGGTCCTCGACTTCGCCATGACCAACGGCTGCCCGGTGGTCGGCATCAACGAGGGCGGTGGCGCGCGGATCCAGGAGGGCGTGGTCTCCCTCGGCCTGTACGGGGAGATCTTCCGCCGCAACGTGCACGCCTCGGGCGTCATCCCGCAGATCTCGCTGATCATGGGCGCCGCCGCGGGCGGGCACGTCTACTCCCCCGCGCTCACCGACTTCACGGTGATGGTCGACAAGACCAGCCAGATGTTCATCACCGGCCCCGACGTGGTGAAGACCGTCACCGGCGAGGACGTCACCCTCGAGGAGCTCGGCGGCGCGCGCACGCACAACACCAAGTCCGGCGTCGCCCACTACCTCGGCGAGGACGAGGCCGACGCGCTGGACTACGTCAAGGCGCTGCTGTCCTACCTGCCGAGCAACAACCTCGACCCGCTGCCCGCGGTCGAGGTCGGGCCGGTCGACACCGTGCTGCCCGACGCGCTGACCGACGAGGACCTCGAGCTCGACACCTTCGTCCCCGACTCGGCCAACACCCCGTACGACATGCACACCGTCATCGAGCACGTGCTCGACGACGGCGAGTTCCTCGAGGTGCAGGCGCTGTGGGCGCCGAACATCCTGATCGGCTTCGGCCGGGTCGAGGGTCGGCCGGTGGGCGTGGTGGCCAACCAGCCCACGCAGTTCGCCGGCACGCTCGACATCGACGCCAGCGAGAAGGCCGCGCGGTTCGTGCGCACCTGCGACGCGTTCAACATCCCCGTGATCACCTTCGTGGACGTCCCCGGCTTCCTGCCCGGGACGTCGCAGGAGTGGGAGGGGATCATCCGCCGCGGCGCGAAGCTCATCTACGCCTACGCCGAGGCCACCGTGCCGAAGATCACCGTCATCACCCGCAAGGCCTACGGCGGCGCCTACGACGTCATGGGCTCCAAGCACCTCGGCGCCGACCTCAACCTGGCCTGGCCCACCGCGCAGATCGCCGTCATGGGCGCCCAGGGCGCCGTCGGCATCCTCTACCGCAAGGAGATCGCCGCGGCCGACGACCCCGACGCCCGCCGCGCCGAGCTGATCACCGAGTACGAGGACGCGCTGCTGTCCCCGTACATCGCGGCCGACCGCGGGTACGTCGACGCGGTGATTCCGCCCTCGCACACCCGCGTCCAGGTCACCAAGGCGCTGCGCGTGCTGGCCAACAAGCGCCAGTCGCTGCCGGGCAAGAAGCACGGGAACATCCCGCTGTGAGCGCCGCCGAGACCCGGCCGCAGCCCCTGCTGCGCGTGGTCCGCGGCGAACCCACCGCCGAAGAGCTGGCCGCGCTGACCGTCGTCGTCGCCGCGCTGTCCCAGCGCCGCGCGCGCAAGCGGCCGACACCGGTGGGGGCCTGGGGGTCGTACGGCGACGCCCACCGCGCGCCGGTGCGCCCGGGCCCGGGTGGCTGGCGGGCGTCCGGGAGGTTCGCATGAGCGAGCGTGCGAGCTCCTGCGAACAGATGACGCAGCCGCGTACGCGGCCGACGAGCGCCAGCGAGGAGGACGCGTGAGGGACGTGCGCAGGCTCGTCCTGGGCAGCGCCTCGCCCGCCCGGCTGACCCTCCTGCGGCAGGCCGGGCTCGCCCCCGAGGTCGTCGTCAGCAACGTCGACGAGTCCGCCGTGCAGGCGCCGCGGGTGACCGAGCGGGTCTCGCTGCTGGCCGCGGCCAAGGCCAAGGCGGTGGCCGAGCAGGAGACCGACGCCCTCGTCATCGGGGCCGACTCGCTGCTGGAGTTCCGCGGCGAGGCGTACGGCAAGCCGGCCGACGTCCACGAGGCGCGCGACCGCTGGCAGCGGATGGGCGGGCACAGCGGCGTGCTGCACACCGGCCAGGCGCTCTTCGACGTGCAGGACGGCGCCGTGGTCAGCCGCGACGTCGCCGTCGTCTCGACCGTCGTCCACTTCGCCTCCCTCACACCGCAGGAGCTCGAGGCGTACCTGGCCACCGGAGAACCCCTCGCCGTGGCCGGCGCCTTCACCCTCGACGGGCTCGGCGCGCCGTTCGTGCGGCGGGTGGAGGGCGACCCGGCGGCGGTCGTCGGGCTGTCGCTGGCCACCCTGCGCACGCAGCTGGCGAAGCGCGGTCTGGCGCTCACCGACCTGTGGCGTCGGTGACACCCCGTACCGGCCGCTGAGAGGCCCTGGCTACAGTCCGCAGACGGCCGACTTCCGAGGAGGACACCGGTGCAGAAGGTCCTGATCGCCAACCGCGGGGAGATCGCGGTGCGGGTGGCCCGGGCGTGCAAGGACGCCGGCCTGACCAGCGTCGCGGTGTACGCCGAGCCCGACCGTGACGCCCTGCACGTCCGCGTGGCCGACGAGGCGTTCGCCCTCGGCGGGACGACGCCCGGCGACTCCTACCTCGTCATCGACAAGATCATCGACGCCGCGAAGCGGTCCGGCGCCGACGCGGTCCACCCCGGCTACGGCTTCCTCTCCGAGAACGCCGACTTCGCCCGCGCGGTCCTCGACGCCGGGCTCACCTGGATCGGTCCCTCCCCCGAGGCCATCATCGCCCTCGGCGACAAGGTGCAGGCCCGGCACATCGCGATGAAGGCCGGCGCCCCGCTGGTGCCCGGCACCAAGGACCCGGTCGAGGACGCCGAGGAGGTGATCGCCTTCGCCGAGGAGCACGGCCTGCCGGTGGCGATCAAGGCCGCGTTCGGCGGCGGCGGCCGCGGCCTCAAGGTGGCCCGCACCCTCGAGGAGATCCCCGAGCTGTTCGACTCGGCGGTGCGCGAGGCGGTGTCGGCCTTCGGCCGCGGCGAGTGCTTCGTCGAGCGGTTCCTCGACAAGCCGCGGCACGTCGAGGCGCAGGTGCTCGCCGACACCCACGGCACCGTGGTCGTCGTCGGCACCCGCGACTGCTCGCTGCAGCGGCGCAACCAGAAGCTGGTCGAGGAGGCGCCCGCGCCGTTCCTCACCGACGAGCAGCGCGAGCGCATCCACTCCTCGGCCAAGGCCATCTGCGCGGAGGCCGGCTACCACGGGGCCGGCACCGTGGAGTACCTCGTCGGCGTCGACGGCTCGATCTCGTTCCTCGAGGTCAACACGCGCCTGCAGGTGGAGCACCCGGTCAGTGAGGAGACCGCCGGCGTCGACCTGGTCCGCCAGCAGTTCCGGATCGCCGACGGGCTGCCGCTGGAGATCACCGAGGACCCGACCCCGCGCGGGCACAGCATCGAGTTCCGGATCAACGCCGAGGACGCCGGCCGCAACTTCCTGCCCGCCCCCGGCCCGGTCACCCGCCTGGAGATCCCGCAGGGCCCGGGCGTGCGCTGGGACTCCGGCGTCGAGCAGGGCGGCGAGGTCGCCGGCGCGTTCGACTCGATGCTCGCCAAGCTGATCATCAGCGGCGCCACCCGCACCGAGGCGCTGCAGCGCGCCCGGCGGGCCCTGGACGAGCTGGTGGTCGAGGGCATGCCGACGGTGATCCCGTTCCACCGCGCCGTCGTCCGCGACGAGGCGTTCACCAGCGAGCCGTTCACCGTGCACACCCGCTGGATCGAGACCGAGTGGGACAACCAGGTCGAGCCCTACGGCGCCGGCCCGGCCGAGCACGAGGAGCCCGCACCGCGGCAGACCGTCGTGGTCGAGGTCGGCGGCCGCCGGCTGGAGGTCTCGCTGCCCGCCGGACTCGCGGCCGGCGGCGGGGGCGGTGCCGCCGGTGCCCCGGCCAAGCCGCGCAAGCGCGGCTCCGGCCACGGCGGCTCGGGGGCGTCGGGTGACTCCCTCACCTCGCCCATGCAGGGCACGATCGTCAAGGTCGCGGTCGAGGACGGCGCCACGGTGAGCGCCGGGGACCTGGTCGTCGTCCTCGAGGCGATGAAGATGGAGCAGCCCATCACCGCGCACAAGGACGGCGTCGTCTCGGGCCTGTCCGCCGAGGTCGGCGCCACCGTCACCAGCGGCGCCGTCCTCTGCACCATCGCCGACGCCCCGCAGGGTTGACCTCAGGGCGGCTCAGGTACGGGTGACCTGCCCCGTCGCGGACGACCAGGTCAGGGTGCCGCCCTGGAAGCGCTGCGCCTGGCCGGCGGCGACCGCGCGCGGCTCCTCCAGCGGGTAGCCGAGGCTCCCCGACTCGGCGCCGGCGGCGAGCCACGCCGTCCGGACGGGGCCGCGCACCGAGTGCGCCCCGGCCGTCGCCGACCAGGTGATGGAGCCTCCCGTGAATTCCTGCACGCAGCCGCCCGCGGCGCGCCCGCACGCCTCGTCGGCCACGGGGAACCCCAGGCCCCACTCGGCGCCGGTCGCCGCCCAGCGCTCGCGGATGCCGCCACGGACGACCGCGGCCGGCGTTGCCGCGCTGACGTAGATCGCGCCGCGCTCGAACAACTGGTAGCAACCCGAAGCGGTGAGCCCGCAGACGGTGTCGGTGAGCGGGTTGCCCACGGCGCCCGCCCCGCCACCGGTGGACCACTTCGTCGCGATCGCGCCGCGCAGCACCTTGGTGCCGGTCGCCGGCGACCACGAGATGGCGCCGCGGGTGAACGTCTGCAGGCAACCCGCGACGCCACACCGCTCGTCGCCGACGGGGTAGCCCAGCCCCCACTCGGCGCCGGTCGCCACCCAGCGCTCGCGGATGCCGCCGCGCACGATCGCCGCGGGCGTCGAGTTGCTCGTGTACATCGCGCCGCGCTGGAACAGCTGGTAGCAGCCGGCCGGGGCCAGCCAGCAGATGGTGTCGGTGAGCGGGTAGCCGACCGCGGCAGCCCCGCCCGAGCCGGTCCACCGGGTGCCGATCGCGCCGCGCAGCAACCGTGCACCGGTAGCGGGTGACCAGGCCACGGCCCCCCCGGTGAACGACTGGACACACCCGCTGGCACCGCACCACTCGTCGCCGGTCGGGTACCCGAGCACGCCGTTCTCCAGGCCGGCGGCGGCCCACGTGTCGCGGATCGCCCCGAGGACGACGGCGGCCGGCGTGCTCCGGCTCGAGTAGATGGAGCCGCCCTGGAACAGCTGGTAGCAGCCCGAGGAGTGCAGTCCGCAGGTGGTGTCCGTCAGCGGGTAGCCGAGCCGGCCGTTCTCCTTCTGCTCCCGCTCCCAGGTCTCGTGGATGCTGCCCACGAGGATCTTCGCGCCGATCGCCGGGGTCCAGTAGATGGCGCCGTTGTCGTAGCTGCGGTAGCAGCCGCCCTGGCGCAGCCCGCACAGCTCGCGGCTCGTCGGGTAGCCCAGCGGTCCGTCGGCGCCACCCGAGCGGGCATAGGCCGCGTTGATCGCGGTGCCCGGCGTCGGGGCGGGCGTGCCGGCGGCGATGCGCACCTGGGCCTGGGTGCCGCTGACGCTCTCGACCGTGATCGCGAAGTCGCCCTCCGAGATGGACACCGTCGAGCCCGGCTGCAGCGCCGTGTTCATGTCGGCCGACCAGCCGCCCGGGCTGCTGGGGGTGCCGTCGAGCAGCAGCGACGTGTTGGGCCTCCCCGATGCCCGGCGCAGGTGGACCCCGCTGTCGAGGCCGTATCGGTTCGCCCCGGTGGCCAGCCACCCGTCCCGTGTGCCGGTGGCGGCGCGGTACTCGAGCCAGTAGCTGGCACCTTCGGCATCGACCAGCCGGACGGCGCGCAGGCCGCCGTGGTCGGAGACCGGCAGCAGCGTCACCGTGGTGGCGGCGGCCGGCGCGGCCAGGGTCTGCACCTGGCCGGTCCCGAGAAAGCCCAGCCGGGCCGCTTGGGCCGTGTTGAGCGAGCCCACCTGGTCCCAGGAGACGCCCATGACGTCGTAGTAGTCGCGATAGGGCACCACCTGGCAGGTCCCCGACTCCAGCCCGGCGTCGCACTGGCGGCCCGAGGAGTGGCCCAGGCCCATGTTGTGGCCGAGCTCGTGCGCGATCACCGAGGTGGTGCTGCCCCGGACGTAGGCCCGTCCACCCGACGAGGGCGACGAGCCCACCTCGCCGAGGCCGTAGGAACAGCCACCGAGGTTCGAGGGTGCGCTGGAGACGTAGAGCAGCAGGTGCTTGCCGGGGCCGGGGACGAAGTCGACCTGATCGGCGACGTCGTCCCACAGCCCGGTCGGGTTCCCGCAGGACTCCGGCGAGGTCAGCCAGTCGTGCTGCGCGGTGACGCCGATCCTGACGGCGCCGCCGCTCTCCGTCTCCCAGAAGTCGGCCGCCTGCTCCACCGCCGCGACGAAGCCGCTGAGCGTGACGCCGTCGCGGGTCGCCCCGCTGGGCACGACGAGCGCCACGGTGACCTCGTTGGTCCACGGCGGGGTGGCCGCGTCCACGGGCGGCTCGGCAGGGAGATCGACCACCTCGGCCGCGAGGACGTCCCGCGCCGTCTGCTGCCCCTCGGCGGCCGCGTCGTCGGTCACCTCCGCGCCGAGCGTGACCTGGACCGTCGCACCCGCCGGCGGCACCTCGGTCGTGCCAGGGGCGTGCGGGTCCTCTGGCAGCTCGTCCACGACGTTGTCGACGAGGTCCTCGGTGAGCACGCGGACGGTGGTGCCGTCCGCGGTCTCGATCCAGGTCAGCGGCTCGTCCTGGTGCGCGGCGAGCTCTGGAGGGGTCGCGCCCGGATCTGGATCGGCCCACGCGACGACGAGCTCACCGGTCACCGTGCCGCCGGCCGGCACGCCCGCCGCGGGGTCGCCCTGGTCGTCGGCCAGGGCCACGGTGGGGAGGAGGCAGAGGCACAGCGCCGCCGACACGGCCGCTGCTCGGCCACGGGTACGGCGGGGGGTGGTGCGAGGGAACACGTCGATCTCTCCTGGACGAGCAGCGCGTCAGACGACCCGGCAGCCGAGCGCCGTGAACTGGTGGGTGGCGTCGACGAGGTCGAGGCAGACCACATGGCCGCGGTACTGGGCGCCGAGCGTGTGGCCGAAGGCGCGTCCTGAAGCGGTCTGCGCCCACAGGTCACCGGTCGGTCGGTCGGCGGGGAAGCGCGTGAGGTGCCGCCAGTCGACGCGGACGTTGACCGACACGACCTTGCCGGGATCGGGGACGAAGCCCGCCGCCCAGCCGTTGAGGCCGACCGGACCGGTGCCGCGGGGAGCCTCGTACCAATAGCCGATCGGCGCCGTGCGGCCCGGCACAGCCGGGGCGGCGTGCTGGATCATCCGGTTGCGCGCCGCCTGGCAGCCCCACGCGTTGGTGGCGAGGTGGACCTTGTCGAAGAGCAGGACGCCGCGGTTCTCCTGGGCGTAGCGCTCCCAGTCCATCAGCTTCAGGTTGGGCCACCGATCGGTGGCCAGTCGCAGCTCGGCGTTGAACAGGTCGACGGTGGCCTGCCACTGCGGGTTGTGGACGGTGAACCACTGCACCGGGCGGCCGCGCGCCTGGGTCATGAACCAGTCGATGTTCGCCCGCCAGCGCTCGAGCGAGAGCACTTTGACGTCGTTGGTGCCGAGCGAGAGGACCAGCCCCCCGGCGTCGCGGAACCACTGCCGCTCTTCCTGCACCGAGGACTCGGTGACGGTCCACTGCGGCCACCCGGACCCGGTGCCGTCGAGGCGGCCCCGCAGGTCGTCGGAGGTGGCGCCGGGCCAGCCGATGTAGCCCAGGGAGCGCCAGCCCATCCCGAAGCTCGGCCCGCACTGCTCGAGCAGGGAGTCGCCGATGGCGAACATGTAGGGGTTGGTCCCCTGCCAGGCCACCGTGGGCACGGCGCCGGCCGAGGCCGGGACGGCTCCGGAGAGGGACGCCGTGAGCACGGCGGCCACGACCAGCAGGGATCGCAGCAGACGCGGCCGGCGAGAGGTGAGCACGGGTGGATCTCCAGGTGGTGTCGCGGTGTCGCCCTCTTCATCGGCGGGCCGGAGGTGCAACGAGACCGCCCCGGCCGGAAATGGGCAGGTCGGGCTAGCGCCGCATCGACCGCCGCTCCCGCGCCAGCAGGACGATCAGCATGAGCACGACGAGGCCGGCCACGCCGACCGCCACCACCCGGGTGAGACCGGCGGTGCTGCCCCGGTCGGCCGCCTCCACCAGGTCGGGGACCCGGTCGGGCTGCCCGGCACCCGTGACGGTGCCGGCAGCCGGGTCGGCGGGTGCGGCCGACGCGGGGGCGGGGGCAGCGGCCGCGGCAGACGGTGCGGCCACCGGCGGCGTGCCCGCGCCCGTGCCGGAGCCCGGGCCGGAGCCCGGGAGGACCGTGCCGGCGGGGACCTCCGCCGGGGCCGCGGGCGCGGCCGGGCTGCCGCTCGCTGCGCGGACCTGCACGGTGGCCCCCGCCGGGGACAGGCCGGTCACCGTGACCGTGAAGGCCCCGCCGCCCAGGACCACCGGGGTCCCAGCGGGCAGCGCGGCCTGGAGGTCGCCGTCCCAGCCCGTCGCGGCGGCCGGGGTGCCGTCGAGCAGCAGGGAGCTGTCGGGGAAGGCGCCCGCGCGGTGCACGAGGACGCCGGCGTCGAGCCGGAAGCGGTTGTCGCGGGTGCCGAGCCAGGCGTCCTGGCCGGTCGCCCCGCGGTACTCCAGCCAGTAGACCGTGCCGTCGGCGGCGGCCAGCCGCACGGCGCGGGTGCCGGTGGCGCCGGCCAGCGGCGCCAGCGTGTACGACCCGGCCGGCGTCCCCGGGACGACGTCCGCTCGGGCGTCGCCGGGCAGGACCCCGAGCCGGTCGGCCTGCACCGCGGTCAGGGCGCCGAGCGCGCTCCAGGAGGCGCCCATGACGTCGTAGTAGTCGCGGTAGCCGGCGGTGCGGCAGGTGCCGGACTCGAGGGCGCCGTCGCACTGCAGCCCCGAGGAGTGGCCGAGCCCGAAGTTGTGCCCGAGCTCGTGGGCGATCACCGACGGCGCCGAGGAGCGGACGTAGACGCGGCCGCCGGAGGCGAGGTCGGTGCCGACCTGGCCGAGCGCGAACGAGCACCCGGGCAGGTCCGCCGGCCGGCTGCTCAGGTGGACCACGAGGTGGCGGCCCGGCCCCGGCTCGAAGCCGACCGTGCGGGCGACCTCGTCCCACAGGGCGTTCGGGTCGCTGCAGCCGCTGCGGGTGGTGATCCAGTCGACCGCGGCGGTGACCCCGAGGCGCACCGCTCCCCCGGTCTGCCCGGCCCAGAACTGCGCCACGGGGCCGTCGACGGCGGCGACCACCTGGTCCAGCGTCGTGGTGTCGCGCACGCCGCCGGCCGGGACGACCAGCACCACGGTGACCTGGTTGGTCAGCGCGCCCGCGGCCGGCGCGACCTCGGCGGGGCGGCGGACCACGTCGCTGTCGAGCACCTCGACCGCCGGCTCGTAGCCGTCCTCGGCCGCCTCGTCGTCGACCTGCTCCCCGAGCTGGACGGACACGGTCGCACCGGCCGGGACGTCGGCGAGGGTCCCGGTGGGGATGCGGACGGTCTCGCCGGCGCGGGTGCGGACCCAGGAGAGCGGCTCGTCGTGGGCGTGCACCGACGTCGGCTCGGCCTCCTCGGGCCAGGCCCGGACGAGCTCGCCGACGACGGCCGGCGCGGCCGGCTCGTCGGCGGCGGCGGACGCCGCGGGCAGCAGCACGCCGGCGCCGACCGCGAGGGCGGCGAGCAGGCGGACGGCGGGGCGGCGCGGGGAAGCAGACATCCCCTCCGTCATCGGCGGGCTCGACAGCGGTCGGCACGGACTTGAGCCGAATCCCCGCCTCGTTCGCCCCAGCCGCCCCGCGGGTCGCGTGGCCCCCTGCAGGGTCCCGCCGCGGGCCTGCGCGCGGTGGGGGCAGGGGGCCCTTCGTCAGATCAGGTCGTCGTCCAGACCCATGAGCCGCCGGCCGGCCTCGGTGATGGACCCGGACAGCGACGGGTAGATGGCGAAGGTGTTCGCCAGGTCGGCGACGGTGAGGCCCTTCGTGACCGCCAGGGCGATCGGCAGGATCAGCTCGGAGGCCCCCGGCGCCACGACCACACCGCCGACGACCACACCGGTCGAGCGGCGGGCGTGCAGCTTGACGAACCCGTCACGCAGGTCGCTCATCTTGGCCCGCGCGTTGGTGGCCAGCGGCAGCCGGACCGCCTTCACGTCGGGGTGTTCGGGCAGCGCCTTCTCCTGCAGCCCGACGGTGGCGATCTCGGGGTGCGTGAACACGTTGGCGGCGACGGTGCGCAGCCGGATCGGGGCCACCGCCTCCCCCAGCGCGTGCCACATGGCGATCCGGCCCTGCATCGCGGCGACGGAGGCCAGCTGGAAGACACCGGTCACGTCACCGGCGGCGTAGATGCCCGGCACCGTCGTCCGCGAGACCCGGTCGACGACGACGTGCCCGGACCCGGTCACCTGCACGCCGTGCGAGTCGAGGTTGAGCCCGGCGGTGTTCGGCACGGTGCCGACCGTCATCAGCACGTGCGAGCCCTCGACCGTGCGGCCGTCGGTGAGCGAGACCGAGACGCCCTTCTCGGTGCGCTGCGCCCCGGCGGCCCGGCCGCGCTCCAGCCGCCCGCCGCGGGACTGGAAGACCTGCTCGAGCACCTCGGCGGCGTCGGAGTCCTCGCCGGGCAGCACGCGGTCGCGGGAGGAGACCAGCGTGACCGGGACGCCGGCCTCCAGGTAGCCGGAGGCGAACTCCGCGCCGGTGACGCCGGAGCCGACCACGATCAGGTGCTCGGGCAGCTCCTCGAGTTCGTAGACCTGGCGCCAGTCGAGGATCCGCTCGCCGTCGGGCTCGGCGCCGGGCAGCACCCGGGGGTCGGCGCCGGTGGCGATCAGGACGACGTCGCCCTCGATCTCGTCGAGCACCGTCCCGTCGTCGCCGAGGATCTCCACCTCGTGCGCCGCCAGGCCCGGCACGTCGTCGGCGAGCCGGCCGCGGCCCGGGACGATCCGCACGCCCTCACCGGTCAGCCGGGCGTGGATGTCGGCCGACTGCGCCATGGCCAGGTTCTTCACGCGGTGGTTGGCGGTGGCCAGGTCGAGGCCGATCGCGTCGGGGTCGGCGCCGCGCAGCCCCAGGACGGCGGAGTCGCGCACCGACGTCATCGACCCGGCGGCGGCGATGAGCGTCTTCGACGGGACGCAGTCGGTGAGCACGCTCGCCCCGCCCATGCCGTCCTTCTCGATGACGGTGACCTGCGCACCGAGCTGGGCGGCGACCAGCGCGGCCTCGTAGCCGGCCGGGCCGCCGCCGATGATCACGATGCGGGTCATGGGTGGCACTCCCCCGGAAAGCGGTGCGGACGTCGTCGCCATTGTCCCCGTTGCGGTGATCGGCCGTCGGCACCGACCCCGATACCCTCGGCGGCGATGGGCCTCTACGCCGCCTACGGGTCGAACATGGACCCCGAGCAGATGCGCCGGCGCTGCCCGGCGTCCCCGCACGCGGGGACCGGGTGGATCCGTGGCTGGCGGCTGACGTTCGGGGCCGAGGAGTTCGGCTGGGAGGGCGCCCTGGCCACCCTGGTCCCGGACGACACCGCGCCCGGCGTCTACGTGGCCCTCTACGACCTGACCGAGGCCGACGAGCGCGCGCTCGACGCCTGGGAGGGCGCCGACCACGGCCTCTACCGCAAGCTGCACCTGCGGGTGCACACCCTCGACGGCGACGTCGTCGCCTACGTCTACGCCCTCGACGCCTTCGAGGGTGGCCTCCCCTCGGCCCGCCACCTCGGCGCGATCGCCGACGCCGCCGAGGCCGCCGGGGCACCGGACGACTACGTGTCCGGCCTCCGCGCCCGCGAGTGCCGCTCGGCGTTCTGACCAGCCCCCTCTTCAAGCGGTACGAGGCTCGTTCCGATATGCGGGCTGCCGGGTGGCTAGTCTCGAGAAGTGACGAAACCCACAGCGACACGCCGTCCTGGTTGATGGAACCCAGGACGGCCATGTCGATCCCCGCCTTCTCCCATGACGTCGTCGTGATCGGTGGTTGCGGTCACGTCGGCCTACCCCTCGCCATCGCACTCGCCGAGCAGGGCGCATCCGTCGTCGTGTACGACATCAGCGAGGAGTCCGTGAAGCTGGTCAACGACGGGGTCCTGCCCTTCGAGGAACCCGGCGCGGCCCCGATCCTCGACCGAGTGGTCGCCGAGGGCCGGCTACGGGCCACCACCGATCCCGCCTCCGTGGGATGGGCCGAGAACCTCGTCGTGGTCGTCGGCACCCCGGTCGACGAGCACCTCAACCCCGATCCGCGCGCCATTCCCCGGGCCTTGCAGGCCGCGGCTCGGTACTTCCGCGACGGGCAGCTGCTCGTGCTGCGCAGCACCGTCTACCCCGGCGTGACGATGCTGGTCGAGCGGCTGGTCACCGACCTCGGCCTGGACCTCGACGTGGCCTTCTGCCCGGAGCGCATCGCCGAGGGGAAGGCCATGGTCGAGCTGCACGCGCTGCCGCAGATCATCGGCGCGAGCACCGACCGCGGCCGTGGGCGCGCCGCTGCCCTGTTCTCGCGGCTGACCGATCAGTTGGTGTTCCTCAGCCCCGAGGAGGCCGAGCTCGCCAAGCTGTTCACCAACACCTGGCGCTACGTCAAGTTCGCGACGGCGAACCAGTTCTACATGATGGCCAACGACCGCGGCCTGGACTTCGAGCGGATCCGGGCTGCCATCACCCGGGGCTACCCGCGGGCGGCGGACATGCCCGGCCCCGGGTTCGCCGCCGGCCCCTGCCTGTTCAAGGACACGATGCAGCTGGCAGCGTTCAGCAACAACACCTTCGTGCTGGGGCACGCGGCCATGCTGATCAACGAGGGCCTGCCGCTGTACCTGGTCGACCGAGCGGAACGGCGGT
The DNA here is from genome assembly GCF_054050275.1 of Geodermatophilus sp. SYSU D00691. Taxonomy (NCBI): domain Bacteria; kingdom Bacillati; phylum Actinomycetota; class Actinomycetes; order Geodermatophilales; family Geodermatophilaceae; genus Geodermatophilus; species Geodermatophilus sp. SYSU D00691. The sequence goes on along the minus strand of NZ_JBJGYZ010000016.1, from coordinate 91,536 downwards.
ACGACCTGAGCACCATGACGGTCGGCATCCTCGGGATGGCGTTCAAGGCCGACAGCGACGACATCCGGGAGAGCCTCAGCTACAAGCTGCGCCGGATCCTCGAGTTCAAGGCCCGGGAGGTGCTCACCACGGACGCGCACGTCACCACCGACGACCGCCTCCTGCCGCTGGAGGAGGTCCTGCAGCGCGCCGACCTGCTCTTCATCGGGGCACCGCACGAGGAGTACCGCGGGCTGGTCATCGACAAGCCGGTGGTCGACGTGTGGAACCTGCTGGAGAGCGGGGTGCGCATCTGATGCCCACCGTCCTCGTCTCCGGAGCGGCCGGCTTCATCGGCGGGTACGTGGTGGAAGAGCTGCTCCGCCGCGGCCACTCGGTGATCGGCCTGGACGACCTGTCCAAGTACGGGCCGGTCGCGAAGTCCTACGACGGCCACCCCGGCTACCGGCTGGTCGTCGGGGATGCCCGCGACACCGCCCTGGTCGGTGAGCTGCTCGCCGAGTGCGACCACTTCATCGCCGGGGCGGCGATGATCGGCGGCATCTCCTACTTCCACACCTACGCCTACGACCTGCTGGCGACGAACGAGCGGATCATGGCCGCCAGCTGCGACGCCGCCATCGCGGCGCACGCCGGCGGGCGGTTGCAGAAGGTGACCTACCTGAGCTCGTCGATGGTGTTCGAGTCGACCGAGGAGTGGCCGTCGGTCGAGGGGTCCGAGCGGCGCATCCCGCCACCGCTGTCGTCCTACGGCTTCCAGAAGCTGGCCGTCGAGTACTACGCACGCGCCGCCTGGGACCAGTACGGGCTGCCCTACACGATCGTGCGTCCCTTCAACTGCGTCGGCATCGGTGAGGGCAGGGCCCGCGGCGACGCGGAGATCCTCAGCGGGAACGTCCGGTTGGCGATGAGCCACGTCGTCCCGGATCTCGTGCAGAAGGTCCTCAAGGGCCAGGACCCCTTGCACATCCTGGGCGACGGCACCCAGGTCCGGCACTACACCTACGGCGGCGACCTCGCCCGCGGGATCGTGACGGCGATGGAGCACCCGGCCGCCCGCAACGAGGACTTCAACCTCTCCACCGCCGAGAGCACCACGGTGGAGGAGCTCGCCCGGCTGATCTGGCGCAAGGTGAAGGGCCCCGGCGTCCCTCTCCGCCTGGTCTCGGACCCGGCGTTCGAGCACGACGTCCAGAAGCGTGTCCCCTCGACGGTCAAGGCCGAGCAGGTGCTGGGCTTCCGAGCGGCGACGACGCTCGACGAGATGCTCGACGAGGTCATCCCGTGGATCGAGAAGGCGCTCGCCGAGGGAACGATCTGATGGCGGAGGAGACCGGCGCGACCGGGGAGCGGCTGCGCGAGCTGTACGCCGAGCGGTTCGGGGGCGACCGGCAGGCCCGGGCCGTCCTGTGGCGCACGCTGTGCGAAGGGTTCTTCGACCGGTGGGTCGACCCCCGCGCTACCGTCCTCGACGTCGCGGCCGGCGGGTGCGAGTTCATCAACGCGGTCCGCGCGGGGACCCGCATCGCGGTCGACCTCAACCCCGCGGTCCGGGATGCGGCGGCGCCGGGTGTGCGGGTCCTCGTCTCCTCGGCCGACGACCTCGCCGAGGTGGCCGACGGCAGCGTGGACGTGGTCTTCGCCAGCAACTTCTTCGAGCACGTCGACCGGCCGACGATCCTCGCGGTGATGGCCGAGGCGCGCCGCGTCCTGCGGTCCGGGGGACGGTTCCTCGTGCTGCAGCCCAACATCCGGTTCTGCGCCGACGACTACTGGATGTTCTTCGACCACGTCACGCCGATCGACGACCGGGCGCTCGCCGAGGCGTTCCGGCTCAGCGGCTTCCGCGTCGTCACGGTGATCCCTCGGTTCCTGCCGTTCACGACCAAGAGCCGGATGCCGCAGTGGTCCTGGCTGGTGCGGGCATACCTCGCCTTCCGCCCGGCCTGGTGGCTGCTCGGCAAGCAGTCGTTCCTCGTGGCGGAGCGCCCGTGAGCGACCTGCGGGTCTCCGTCGTGATCCCCGCCTACGAGGAGGGTGAACGGATCCTCCCCGTGCTGGACCGGATCCGGGAGGCAGTGACGATGCCCTGCGAGCTGCTGGTCGTCGTCGACTCGCCGGAGGACTCGACCGCGGCGGTGCTTCGCGACCTCGACGGCTCGGGTCCGGTCCGCCTGCTGGTCAACGACTACGGCCGTGGCCCGGCGCACGCGATCCGCTACGGCATGGACCGGGTCCGCGCCCCGGTGACCGTCGTGACGATGGCGGACGGCTGCGACGACCCGCAGCAGATCGACGGCCTCACCCGGCTGGTCGAGCGCGGCGTGGTCGTCGCCGCGGCGTCGCGGTACGTGTCGGGCGGCCAGCAGGTCGGCGGTCCGCTGCTCAAGGGGTTCCTCTCGCGGACCGCCGGCATCTCGCTGCACCTGCTCGCCCGCGTCGGGACCCGCGACGCGACCAATTCGTTCAAGGCCTACTCCACGGCGTTCCTCCGAGAGGTGGGGGTCGACAGCCGGTACGGCTTCGAGATGGGGCTCGAGCTCACCGCCAAGGCCCGCCGGCTGCGCCTGCCGATCGCCGAGCTGCCCACCATCTGGCTGGACCGGCAGGCGGGCATGTCGAACTTCAAGCTCGCCCAGTGGCTGCCGCACTACCTGCGGTGGTACCGGTTCGCCTTCGGCCCGCGGCTCTCGCCGGAAGAGCTGGCGGCGGAGGTGGCCCGGACGAGGAGTCCCCGCGCGGGTCGCCTGTGATCGCCGGGAGCCCGCTGCTGCTCCTCGGCTGCCTCGCCCTGGTGGTCTGGGGGTGCTGGCGGTGGGCCGCCGTCACCGGGCTGGAGGCCGGCCCCGACCTCCTCGTCGCCTGGGGCGTGCTCGTCTCCGGGACGGTCGTCGGCACCGTGCTGCTCACCGGCGCGGTCGGTGCACTGTCGGCCGGGCCGGTCGCGGCTGCCGCGGCCGGCACGGCTGGTCTCGCGCTCGCCACGACCGTCAGCCGGCGGCAGCGAGCCCGGATCGGCGCCTCGCGGCGGGCCGTGCGCGCCGCGCTCGGCCGGCTGGGACGGGCCGTCCGGTCACCCTTCGTGCTGCTGCTCGCCCTGGCCGCGCTCGCCGCGGTCGGCTACCGGCTGCTCATCGCCGTGGCGTTCCCCGTCCTCGACTGGGACGCCTTCGCCTACCACCTGCCGATGGCCGACTACTGGCTGCAGGAGCGGCGGCTGCTCACCACCCCGGTGAGCTTCTGGGCGCAGATCTACCCCGGCGCGGCGGAGTCGGGCATCGCGTGGCTCGGAGCGCTGACCGGGTCGGTGCGGGCGGCGGCGGCGGTCCAGGCGGCGGCCGGGTTGTTCGGCGCCCTGACCGTCGTCGCGCTCTGCCGGGGGGCCGGCTGCGACCCCAGGTGGTCGGTGGCCGGCGGCCTGCTGTTCCTGCTGGCGCCGCTGGTCCTCACCCAGCTGTCCACCGCGGAGGTCGACGTCGCCGCCGCGGCCACCCTGCTGGCCTGCTGGCACCTGCTGCTCGTCGCGCTGCGCCGCGACGGCCGGCGCGAGCGGGACGCCGAGCCCGAGGACGCCGGACCGGTGGAGACGCCGCCGCCTGCCCCGGACCCGGCCGGGAGCGGCGGCGTGGCCGTGGCGCATCGCCCGCCCCGGACCGCCGCCCGCCACGCCGCCCGCCGCGCCGCCGCCCGCCCCGGCGTCCTCCCGGTCCTCGTCGTTGCGGGCGTCGGCGCCGGTGTCGCGGCCGGGGTGAAGTCCACCAACCTGCTCGCCGTCGGAGTGCTGGGCCTGGTGCTGATGGGCACCTGCCTGTGGCGCGGCGTCGTGCGCGAGCGCACCCCCGGGCGGGCGGTGGGGCGGACCCTGCTGCGCGCCGCGTGTTTCGGCCTGCCCGCGCTGGTGCTCGGCGGCTGGTGGTACCTCCGCAACGCGCTGCTGTGGGGCAACCCGTTCTACCCGGTCCCGATCGCCGGGCTACCCGGCAACGAGGAGCTCCTCGGCTTCGCCGCGGTCGACCCCCGTCAGGTCGGGACGACGAACAGCGCCTGGGCGGTGCTGGTCTCCTGGGCCAGCGATCTGCAGTGGCGGGAGTACTACTACGGCTCCCCGCTCGGCGGCCTCGGCGCCCACTGGCTGCTCGTCCTGGCGCCGGCCGTGCTCGTCGCGTTCCCGCTCCTGCTCCGCAGCCGGGACTTCCTGTACGCCTGGGGGTTCCTGGTGCCGGGGGTGGTCCTGCTCGTGGCCTACCCGGCCCAGTACCACCCCCGCTACACGCTCTTCCTGCTCGGTGTCGGCGGCGTGGCGCTGGCCGTCGTCCTGACCCGCCTCCCCGCCCCGCCCCGCCAGGCCGTGCTCGCCCTGGTCGCCGGGGGTGCCGTCTTCTCCGCCGCCGCGGCTTCGTGGCGGGCGCTGGACGTCGCCGGCTCGTTCGAGTCCGGGCCGACGCCCGCTGAGGTCCTGGCCCTGGCCCGCATGCCGGCGGCGGAGCGGGAGCTGGTGGGGCTGCGCGCCGCCTTCGCCGAGGTGGAGGAGGCCGAGCCCGGCTCGACGTTCGTCGTCCCGCCCGAGTTCGGCGACTACGGTCAGCCCTGGGTCCTGCCGCACTCGATGTGGGGGGACGACCTGACCCGGCGGGTCGTGCAGTCCGCGGACCCGATCGAGGACGCCGACCAGGCGCTGGCCGCGCTCGAGGCCCACGACGCCCGCTACGTCGTCGTCATCAAGGGCAGCCCGCTGGAGACCGCGCTGCTGGCCGAGCCCGACCGGCTGCACCCCGCCTTCGACGTGGGGTGGCTGGCGCGGGCGTGGGCGGCCGGGCCGGGACCGGCGGACTGAGCGTCGGTCGGTGGGGCGGTGCCGGTCAGACGGGTGGGCCGGTCGCCAGGAACGTCTCGAGCAGCCGTTGCGCGGCGAGGGCGGGGGTGAGCTCGCCGGCGAGGACGGACTTCTCCAGGTCCGGGGCCAGCGCCCTGACGCCGGGGTGGGCGCGCAGCCGGTGCTCGAGGCCGTCGCGGACCAGCTGCCAGGTCCAGCGCACCTGCTGCGTCCGGCGCTTCTCGTCGAACGCACCGGAGGCGCGGCCGCGGTCCTGGTGCTCGACCAGCTTCGCCCAGACCTCGTCCAGGCCGGCGCCGGTCAGCCCGGAGCACGTGAGCACCGGCACGTCCCACGCACCGCCCCGCCCGCGCAGCAGCCGGATCGCCTGGGACAGCTCGCGGGCGGCCGAGCGCGCGTCGGTCTCCCCCGGCCCGTCGGCCTTGTTCACCGCGATGACGTCGGCGATCTCGAGGATGCCGCGCTTGATCCCCTGCAGCTGGTCGCCGGTGCGGGCCAGCGTGAGGAAGAGGAAGGAGTCGACCATCTCGGCGACGGCGATCTCCGACTGCCCCACGCCGACCGTCTCGACCAGGACGACGTCGTAGCCGGCCGCCTCGACCACCACCATCGACTCCCGGGTGGCCTGCGCGACCCCGCCGAGGGTGCCCGAGGTCGGCGACGGCCGGATGAACGCGTCGGGGTCGACCGACAGCCGGCTCATCCGGGTCTTGTCGCCGAGGATCGACCCACCCGACCGGGCGGACGACGGGTCGACGGCGAGCACCGCCACCTTCGACCCCGCGCCGGTCAGGGTCACCCCGAGCTGGTCGATGAACGTCGACTTGCCCACGCCCGGGACCCCGCTGATGCCCACCCGCCGCGCGCCGCCCGCGTGCGGCAGCAGGGCGACCAGCAGCTCCTGCGCGGCCTCGCGGTGGTCGGCGCGGCGCGACTCGACCAGCGTGATCGCGCGCGACACCGCCCGCCGGTCCCCGGCCCGCACCCCCTCGGCGAGGGCGGCGGCGTCAGTGGCCAAGACGCTCGGACAGGGTCTTCAGCAGGTCCTGCGCCGCCTCGGCGATGACCGTGCCCGGCTGGTACACCGCGGCCGCGCCCATCTCCAGCAGGGTCGGCACGTCGTCGGGCGGGATGACGCCGCCGACGACGATCAGCACGTCGTCGGCCCCGAGCTCGGCGAGCGCGTCGCGCAGCGCCGGCACCAGCGTGAGGTGGCCGGCGGCCAGCGAGTTGACGCCGACGACGTGCACGTCGGCCTCCACCGCCTGCCGGGCGACCTCCTCCGGCGTCTGGAACAGCGGGCCGACGTCGACGTCGAAGCCGAGGTCGGCGAACGCGGTCGCGATCACCTTCTGGCCGCGGTCGTGGCCGTCCTGGCCCATCTTGGCCACGAGGATCCGCGGACGGCGCCCCTCGGCCTCCTCGAATTCCTCGGCCAGCCGCCGGGCGGCCTCGACCGGCTCCGACGCCCCTGCTTCGTCGCGGTACACACCCGAGATGGTGCGCACCTGGGCGGCGTGCCGGCCGTGCACGGCCTCCAGCGCGTCGGAGATCTCGCCGACGGTGGCCTGCGCCCGGGCGGCGTCGACCGCCAGCTTGAGCAGGTTGTCGTCCAGCGACGAGCCACGCCGTCCCTCCGCCGCCGCGCGGGCGGCGTCGGTGAGCCGCCGCAGGGCCTCCTCGACGGCGGAGGAGTCCCGCGACGCGCGCAGCTGCGAGAGCTTGGCCTTCTGCTCGGCCAGCACCTGGGCGTTGTCGACCCGCAGCACCTCGACGGCCTCGTCGGCGGCGACCCGGTACTTGTTCACGCCGATCACCGGCTGGATGCCGGCGTCGATGCGGGCCTGGGTGCGGGCGGCGGCCTCCTCGATGCGCAGCTTCGGGATGCCGTCGTCGATCGCCTGCGCCATGCCGCCGTGCTCGGCGACCTCCTGGATGTGCGCCCACGCGGCGCGGGCCAGGTCGTAGGTCAGCTTCTCCACGTACGCCGACCCGCCCCAGGGGTCGATGACCCGCGTCGTCCCCGACTCCTGCTGGAGTAGCAGCTGGGTGTTGCGCGCGATCCGCGCGGAGAAGTCGGTGGGCAGCGCCAGCGCCTCGTCGAGGGCGTTGGTGTGCAGAGACTGGGTGTGCCCCTGGGTGGCGGCCATCGCCTCCAGGCAGGTGCGGACGACGTTGTTGTAGACGTCCTGCGCGGTCAGCGACCAGCCCGAGGTCTGCGAGTGGGTGCGCAGCGACATGGACTTGGGGTCCTGCGCGCCGGCCTCCTTCATCAGCCGCGCCCACAGCAGCCGGGCGGCGCGCAGCTTGGCGACCTCCATGAAGAAGTTCATGCCGATCGCCCAGAAGAACGACAGCCGCGGGGCGAACGCGTCGACGTCCAGCCCGGCGTCCTTGCCCGCCTTCACGTACTCGACCCCGTCGGCCAGCGTGTACGCCAGCTCCAGGTCGGCGGTCGCCCCCGCCTCCTGGATGTGGTAGCCGGAGATGGAGATCGAGTTGAACCGCGGCATCTGCTGCGAGGTGAACGCGAAGATGTCGCTGACGATCTGCATCGAGGGCTTCGGCGGGTAGATGTAGGTGTTGCGGACCATGAACTCCTTGAGGATGTCGTTCTGGATGGTCCCGGCCAGCTGCGCCGGCGCCACCCCCTGCTCCTCGGCCGCCAGGATGTAGAGCGCCATCACCGGCAGCACGGCGCCGTTCATGGTCATGGACACGGTCATCCGGTCCAGCGGGATGCCGTCGAAGAGCTGACGCATGTCGAGGATGGAGTCGATCGCCACGCCCGCCATGCCGACGTCGCCGACGACGCGCGGGTGGTCGGAGTCGTAGCCGCGGTGGGTGGGCAGGTCGAAGGCGATCGACAGGCCCTTCTGCCCGGCGGCGAGGTTGCGCCGGTAGAACGCGTTCGACTCCGCCGCGGTGGAGAAGCCCGCGTACTGGCGGACCGTCCACGGCTGGGTCGTGTACATCGTCGGGTAGGGCCCGCGCAGGTAGGGCGCGATGCCCGGGTAGGTGCCGAGGAAGTCCAGCCCCTCGAGGTCGGCCGGGGTGTACAGCGGGGGGACGGCGATGCCTTCCGGCGTCTCCCAGGTGGCCTCGGCCACGCCGCGGCCGGTGGTCTCCTCGAACGCCTTGGCCCAGTCGTCGGCCGTGGCATCCGCGGACGGCCGGCCGAGCTCCAGGTTCCCGAAGTCGGGGATCGCGCTCATCGCTGCACTCCCAGCTGCTCGAAGACCGTGTGCAAGGTGTCGAGGGCGTCGCACCCGGCGTACACGTACCCGTCGACGCCGTCCACCCCGAGCGACGGTCGCCCGGCGAGCCAGACCGAAGCCGCGCCGGCGTCCCCCAGCTCCTCCGCGAGCGCGGCGGCCGACGCGGCGTAGTCGTCGTCGGTGCCGCAGATGCAGGCCACCGTCGTCCCCGCCTCCCGGAAGCCGGTGGCGCCGTCGCCGGCCGGCGTCGCGATCCCACCGGCCTGGAACAGGTTGCCCGCGAAGGTCGCGCGGGCGGTGTGCCGGGCCACCGGGCCGATCGTGGCCAGGTACACGGCCGGACGGCGCTCGGCGGCGTCGGCGGCGTCGGCGGCGTCCCGCAGGGCCTCGAACCCCTGCGCCGCCCGCACCCGCGGCAGCCCGCCGGCGGGGCGCGGATCGGCGGCCGGGGCCCGCTCGGGCAGCTTCTCGGCCAGGTTCGGGAACTCGCTGACGCCGGTGATCGCGTCGCTGCGCTCGGCCAGCCGCCGCTGCCGCTCCGACCACGCCGTGGCGATCCGGTCGCGGACCAGGCCCGACGCCAGCGCGGCCGACAGCCCGCCCGCGCGCTCGATCTCGGTGAACCACGCCCAGGCGGCCTGCGCGAGGTCCTCGGTGAGCGACTCGACGTAGAAGGATCCGCCGGCCGGGTCGAGCACGCGGGCCAGCGACCCCTCCTCGATGAGCAGGTTCTGGGTGTTGCGGGCGATCCGGCGGGAGAAGCTGTCGGGCAGCCCGAGCGCGGCGTCGAACGGCTGCACCGTGACGACGTCGGCGCCGCCCACCCCGGCGGCGAAGCAGGCCACCGTCGTCCGCAGCATGTTCACCCAGGGGTCGCGCCGGGTCGTCATCACCGACGAGGTGACCGCGTGCTGGCGCTGGGCGCGGACGTCGGGCGCGGCGCCCGAGGCCTCCCCCACCCGGTCCCACAGCCGCCGGGCGGCACGCAGCGCGGCGATCGTCGTGAACTGGTCGGCGGTCGCGGAGTAGCGGAACTCCAGCGCGGAGAACGCCTCGTCGACCGGCAGCCCGCCGTCGGTGAGCGCCCGCAGGTACGCCACCCCGGCGGCCAGCGAGCAGCCGAGCTCCTCCACGGCCGAGGCGCCGGCGTCGGCGAAGACGGTGGCGTCGACGGTGACCGCCCGCAGGCCCAGCGGCGCCGCGCGGCGGGCGAGGTCGGCCAGCCCGGCGAGGTCCTGCTCCCGGCCCGACGCGGCGAGGTCGCCGAGCGGGTCGAGACCGAGCGAGCCGCCCGGCGCGAGGTCGGTGCGCCCCTCGACCAGGGACAGGAGCGCGTCGGCGGCCGGACGGCCCCCGGAGACGCTCACCGGCGCGACGTCGAGCAGGACGTCGGCGAGGACCTCCGGCAGCGCGTCGACCGGGATAGCGCCCTCGCCGAGGACCAGCCACAGCGAGGTGCCGCCGTTCTCCAGGTCGGCGAGCACCGCCTCCCGGGTGACGGCGACGTCGGGGTGCGCGTGCCGCTGGCGCACGTCCCAGCCGCCGGGCACCTCGCTCGACCCGGCGCCGGCCCGGGCGCCGCGCACGAAGGGCGCCAGCCCCGGCACCCCCACGGCCGACGGCAGGTCGGCGGCGTCCTCCGGGGTGTAGAGCGGCGCGACCGCGACGCCGGTGGCGACGGTGCGGCGCAGCGCGTCCTCGACCGGGTCGGGCAGCTCGGTGCGGCCGGCCTTGCGCAGCACGCCGGCCACGAGCCGGCGCCACTCGTCGCGGGTGGCCGTCGGGAACTCCCCGGCGAGCACCAGCTCGTCGGGGACCTCGTGCTCGGCGGGCACGTCGGCCCCGGCCGGGTGCTGGGGGTCGGAACTCATCGTCGAATTTCCGCCTCTCGTCGACGGCACTCCGCAAGCAGTGTGTCCGGGAATGGCAGTGTCGCGGCGAGACGTGCGTCACGTCCGCCCGGGGGTCAACCCGCCGCGCGCTCGGCCCCGCTCGGCTCGTCGTCCCGCCGCGACGGGCTGTCCCCCGGCGCCCGCTTGCCGGTGCGCGCCGGGCCGGAGTCGGCCGCGAGCGCGTGCAGCGCGGTCCGGGCGAGCATCCGGACGCCGACGCCGATGGCCCGCTCGTCGACGTCGAACGTGCCGCGGTGCAGGTCCAGCGCCGGGCCGCCGCCGTGCGTGCCCAGCCGCGCCAGCGCGATCGGCAGCACGTCGGCGAACCAGCCGAAGTCCTCCCCGCCCATGCTCTGCGGCGAGGCCACCACGCCGTCGGCGCCCACGGTCTCCAGCGCGGCGGCGCGCAGCAGCGCGACCGAGCGGGGGTCGTTGACCACCGGGGGCACGCCGCGCACGTAGTCGACGTCCACCTGGGCGCCGGTGGTGGCCGCCACCCGCTCGACGAGGGAGCGCAGCAGCTCCTCGGCGTCCTTCCAGGCCTCGCGGTCGAGCACCCGCACGGTGCCGCGCAGGTGGCCGCGCTGCGGGATGGCGTTGGCCGCGATGCCGGCGTTGACCGCACCCCACACCAGCGACATGCCGGCGCGCGGGTCGACCTGCCGGGACAGCAGCGACGGCACCTCGGTGATCAGCCGGCCGAGGGCGTCGACCAGGTCGACGGTGAGCTGCGGGCGGGCGGTGTGCCCGCCGGGGCCCATGAGCGCGACGTCCATGCGGTCGCAGGCGGCGGTGATGGCGCCGGTGCGCAGCCCGACCTTGCCGGCGGGCACCGACGGGTCGCAGTGCAGCGCGAACGCGCGCGACGCCCCGTCGAGCACGCCGGCCGCCACCACCTCGGTGGCGCCGCCGGGCACGGTCTCCTCGGCCGGCTGGAACACGCAGCGCACGGTGCCGGGCACCCCGTCGGCCTCGGCCAGCGCCAGCGCCACCCCGAGGACGACGGTGGTGTGCACGTCGTGGCCGCAGGCGTGGCAGAGCCCCTCCTTGGTGGAGGCGTAGGGCACGTCCTTGAGGTCGTTGAGCGGCAGCGCGTCGATGTCGGCCCGCAGCACGACCGTCGGTGGCCCGGAGCCGACCTCGACCACCAGCCCCGTGCCGGTGGGCAGCCGCCGCGGCGAGAGCCCCGCCTGGCGCAGCCGCTGCTCGAGGAAGGACGTCGTCTCGAACTCGGCGAACGCCAGCTCGGGGTGGGCGTGCAGGTGCCGCCGCGTGGCGACCAGCTGCGAGTGGCGGTCCCGCACCCAGTCGTCGACGCCGGCGCCCAGCTTCTCGACGACCCCGTCCATCAGGCCATCCCGCTCGGTTGGGGTGCGGGGAGCCCGTCCCTGAGCTCGGTCACGAGGCTGTCGACGACGGCGGTCAGGTCGCCGTCGTGCGCGGCGGCGACCGCCCGCTGCCGCTGGTAGGAGGCGCCCACCGCGAGCACCCGCTCGACGTCGGCGAGCTCGGCCGAGCAGCCCAGCCGCCGCGCGGTCGGGGCCAGGTCCTCCACGAGGTCGAGGATCGCCTGGCGCACCGGCCGGACGGTGCCCTTCTCGTCGACGACGATGTCGGCGTCGAGGCCGTACCGGGCCGCCCGCCACTTGTTCTCCCGCAGCACCCAGCTCGCCGGCGTCGGCAGCGTGTAGCCGCGGTCGAGCTGGCTGTCGAACTGCTCGACCAGGCACTGCGAGAGCGCGGCCACGGCGCCGATCTCGTCGAGCGTCGGCAGGCCGTCGCAGATGCGCAGCTCGACCGTGCCGAAGTTGGGGTGCGGCCGGATGTCCCACCAGACCTCGCGCACGCTCTCGATGGCGTGGGTGGAGATCAGGGTCTCCATGTAGGTCTCGAACTCGTCCCAGCCCGACAGCTGGTAGGGCAGCCCGGCGGTCGGCATGCTCTCGAACACCTTGCTGCGGGCCGAGGCCAGCCCGGTGTCGGCGCCCTTCCAGAACGGCGAGGACGCCGAGAGCGCCAGGAAGTGCGGCACGTACTGGGTGAGCGCGTTGACCATGGGGATGGCCTTCTCCGGCGCGCGGACGCCGACGTGCACGTGCACCCCGAAGATCTGCAGCCGGCGGGCGAGCCACTGCATCCGCTCGACCAGCTCGAGGTAGCGCTCCTTGGGCGAGATCTGCTGGGTCTGCCAGTCGGTGAACGGGTGGGTGCCCGCGCACATCAGGCCCAGCCCCCGCCGGTCGGCCGCGGCCACCACCTCGGTGAGGGTGCCGGCCAGGTCCTCCTTGGCCTCGGCCACCGTGCCGCAGATGCCGGTGATGATCTCGATCGTGGACTGCAGCAGCTCGTGCTTGGCCTTGGGGTGCTCGGCCGCGCCCTCGGGACGGAGCTCCTCGAGGATCTCCACCGCACCGGCGGTGAGCTCGCGGCTCCGCTGGTCGACGAGCTGCAGCTCCCACTCCACGCCGAGGCTGGCGCGTTCCGAGGACTCGAACGGGATCTGCACCCCGAAAGTCTAAGGACGATCCCCCTGCCTCGGCCTGGTCAGCGGGCCGGTACCGCCGTCCGGGGGACGTCGGCGGCCGGTGCCGGACGGCGCACCCAGACCCGCTCCGGCAGGCGGTCGCGGACCGCGGCCACCGCGCTGCGCCCCTGCACCGCCGGGTCGACGGGGATCACGCACATCTCGCGGGTGATCACCGAGAAGCCCTCGCCCCGGTCGAAGGGGACGACGGCCTCGATGCCCTCCCACGGCGTGAAGTGGACGTCACCGTCGGCGTCGACGTCGGCGAGGCCGGCGTCGGAGACGACCAGGCGGACCCGGGCCGCGCGGTCGCGCACCCGCTTGAACGCCGACGGCCGGAACTCCCGCCCCTTCGGGGCCACCGGGACCACCCCGCAGAACGGCCGCTGCTCGATGCCGCCGATCGCGGTGCGCAGCACGGTGCCCTGCGGGACGACGAGCACCGCGGAGCCGGCCGCGGCGCGCATCGCGGCGGCGACCTGCTCGGGGGTGACCGCCCGCCAGGCGGCCAGCGCCTCGTCGGCGGGCAGGAACGGCACCGGCCCGAGCTCGCAGAGCGCGGCCCCGCCGAGCTCGCCGCAGACGAAGGCGTCCTCGTCGGCGTCGAACTCCTCGGCCAGCCCGGTCACCACGTGCGCCAGCTCCTCCGGGGTGGGGCCGGTGCGGCACAGGGCGGCGAACTGCTCCCACAGGATGCGGCCGACCTCGGCGGCCTGGCCCTCGCGGGCGTCGACGTAGAGGGCGCTCTCCCGCCGGTCGGCCGAGACGTCGAGGACCTCGACCCCGGTGGAGTAGCTGAGCCCGCGCTCGGTCCGGGCGACGTCGGTCAGCCGACCCGAGAGCACGTGCAGCCCCACGTTGAGCGCGTGGTCGCGCGGCGGCGCGGCCAGCAGCAGGCCGGCGCCCTCGCCCATCGGCGCCTGCGACCAGACCGGCCCGGGCTGCCAGCGCGGCTCCGGGACCGGCCGCTGCGGCCGGGGACCCGAGGGCAGCGGCAGCGACAGCCCCGCCGGCAGCTCGCCGTGGCACCACAGCGCGGCGTTCTCGCGGACGAACCAGCGCCGGGCGTGGGCGCGGACGCTCTCCTCGCTGAGGAACTGCGGCCCCGGACCCTGCGCGAGGGTGAGCCCCGGACCGCGCAGGCCGTACCGGGCGCCGAGCAGCGCGGCCACGGTGGGGTGCGAGCCGGAGCAGTTCTCCGCCTGCAGCACGCCCACCTCCAGCGCCATCCGGTCGGTCGGCAGGTCGCTGATCGCCCGGCAGACCGACTCGAGGAAGGCGCGGACGGCGTCGGGGCGCCCGGTGGCGTAGAAGGCGGTGAGGTCGGTGTCGACCATCGCGTTGCACTGCAGGTGCGACTTGGGCAGCGTGCCCATCACCAGGTGCTCGACGAGGTGGGTGACCTCGATCGTCGCGAACGTCTCGTCCCGCAGGCCCACCCCGAAGGTGAGGACGGCGGTGATGCGTTCGGGCCCCGGTGCGGAGAAGGCCGGGACGCCGTCGATCTCGATGCGCTGCACGGGCGGAATGGTGCGACGCGCGGGCGCCGCACCCCGGTCGCACACGCCCGGCCGGGACAGCTGTGGCGGGTGTGCAGCAGGCCGGCGCGGCACCGCAACCGGACCGCAACCGCGCGCGGGCCGCCCCGCAACCGCCCCGCCCTGTGCTGGGGACGCCGCCGGGAAGGGCCCGGCGATCGATCCCAGGAGTTGATGGTCATGCGCACCAGCCGACGGTCCGCCGCCCTGCTCACCCTCGCCGCCGCCATCGGCCTGGCCGGCGCCGTCGTCCCCGCCGCGACCGCGGTCGCCGCCGCCCCGGCCGCCGAGGAGTGCGACACCGTGCAGGACCCGCCCGCGCAGCTGCCCCTCGGCGTCGAGGAGGGCGACTACGTGTTCGTCACCCAGTACCGCGGGCTGGTCGTCGACATCACCTGCGGCCGGCTGGAGCTCGTCGAGCCGACCGGCTGGGACAGCTGCTGGTTCCTGTACCGCGACGAGGCGCTCCGCTACCCGTGCTAGCCGAGGTCGCTGCAGGTGGGCCGGTACGGCCGGTCGGGCAGGTACCGCTCCCACTCGGTGCGCGTCAGGTCGCGGCCGACGACGGCGCAGGCCTGCTCGACCCAGGCCATCGGGTCCAGCGGCCAGCGCCGTCCCGGCCGGTCGCCGCCGAGGACCACGAGCTCGGCCGACGTCACCGGCATGAGGTGGAGACCGGACGGCCCGCCGTCGGTCGATGCCGCGATGGCGGGCCCTCGTGACCGCCCGCGTTCGACGTCGAACAGCGACACCGTCCCGGTGGAGCTGAGGAGTGCCACCGTCCTGCCGTCGGGCAGCCACTCGACCTGCTCCAGCGCCGCCCCGCCCGTGATCAGGTGCTGCGTCCCCTCCCAGCTCGCGACGTCGATCAGGTACAGGTCGCCCGATCGGCCGGTGAGCGCGAGCCGTTCGCCGTCAGGGGAGAACGACATGTCCGTCGTGACGTCCGGTGCGTCGAAGTTGACCGACGTCTCGACGCCGAGGTCCCCCCGGGCGATGCTGATCACCTGACCGTCCTGGAGGCCGCCTCGTCGGAGGTTGCTCGCGGCCAGGACCCGACCGTCCGGGCTGAGTGCCAGGAAGTCGAAGCTGACGGCGTACTGGACGCGGGCGCCCGGCCTGCCGTCGAACGCATCCACGCCGAGGAGGGCCATCGACGACCCGGTGATGGAGTCCCCGGGCACGCAGAGGGCCAGGGTGGACGGGTCCACCCACGCGAGGCAGGCGACGGGCCGGCCGAAGGGCTCGCCCTCGCCGGCCGGGACGACGATCGGCTCGCCGACCGGGCGACGTGTGCCGGTGTCGACGACCGTGGTGGACCGGCCGGTGCTGATCGCGACGTTGCGGTGGTCGGGGCTGACGGCCAGAGGGATCCTCTCCGGCTGCGCGCCCTGCTCGACCTCCCCGACGGGCACCTCGTCGAGCACCTCACCGGTGCGCGGGTCGAGGAAGGTGACGGCCACGGTCGCGCCCCCCGCCGCGCTGCCGGCGGGCCGGAGGCTGGGGACCACCACGAGCCGGCCGGGCTCGACGGTGTGCGGACGGCCCGCCAGCCGCACGTCCCCGCCCGGTTCCACCACCGCTCCGAAGCCCCCGGTCGGGGTCATGTCCCAGGCGACGAGCCGGTGGTCGGCGCCGAGGGTGAGCAGCCGCCGACCGCCGTCGGCCACCTCGGCCCTCCAGACGTCGCCGGCGTGCGCCACGGCCGTCGTCCCGGCCCGCCACTCCCCTGACGAGCCGTCGACGTCCCACAGCGTCACGACTCCCCCGCTCCCCACGGTGGCCGCCCAGCGCCCGTCCGGCGAGCGGACCACGTCGAGGACGGAGCCGCCGCCCTCCCCCACCTGCTGCACCGGGCTGCCGTCCGGGCCGTAGATCGTCACCTGGCCGTCCGCCCACATCTGGACGGCCGAGGTTCCGAGGGCCCGGTACCCGGTCCCGGCCACCCCGCGGCCGGGCCGCTGGAGGGGGACCTGGCGCCCGTCGGCCAGGTCCACCAGGACGGCTCCACCCGAGCCGGAGGACGGGTCGAAGACCACGGCCGTCCGGCCGTCGTCGGAGACGTCGGCGCCCACGGCCGCGGCCCCCGGGAGCGCGCCGCCGCTCACGGTGACGCGCGCAGCTCCGGTGGCCACGTCGAACTCCGTCACGCTCCAAGAGCCGGGATCCCCCGCGGTCTCCAGGAAGACGTTCACCCGGCTGCCGTCCCCGGTGAAGGCCACGGCCACGGGCCTCCGGCCGTCGGGGTTGCCCTGGACGATCTGGCGCGTCTCCCCGTCGGCCGAGAGCAGCCGGAGCCACCAGTTGTCGTAGATGTCCGTGCCCGCGGCGACGAGCAGGTCCTCCGCCGGCGAGCCGTCCGCCACCAGCCACCCGCCCCAGGTCCCGACGCCGCGGAGCGCCGTCGCCGGCCCCCCGGCCGAGCCGACCGGCCACCTGGCCAGGTGCGTCCCGTCGTCGAGGAACAGGGTCCCGCCCGCGACGACAGCGTCCCGGAACGGTCGCGGCAGGGCGACGACGCCGATCGCCCGCTGGCGGACGAGGAGCGTGCCCAGCAGCTGGTCCTCCGCCTCGCGGGTCCCGGCGAGCCGCACCGCCTGCGCCGCGGTGAGCAGCGAGAGGTCCAGGCGGTCCTCGGCCGCCGACAGCGCCGCCAGCCGGTTGGCGTCGGCCACCCGGGCGATCCGCTCCGCCTCGCCGGCACGGGTGTCGGCGACCCGCTGGAACCGGACGGCCAGCACGGTCGCGACGAGGGCGAGCACGAGCACCGCCGCGAGGCCCGCGGCCAGCCGGCGGGTCCGCCGCCGGCCCCGTCGCTCCCGGGCGACCTGCTCGCGGGCCTCCGCCAGCTCCGCCTCGGCCTGCCGCTGCGACGCGGCGAGGAACTCCTCCTCCACCGCCGTCGGGGAGGCGTCCGGGTCGGCCGCCCAGTCCAGCGCCGCGGCCAGCCGCGCCCCGCGGTAGAGCTCCTCCGGCGGCCGCCCGCCACCGGCCCACTCCCGCGCGGCGGGGGCCAGGTGCCGGCGGACGGCCCGGCCGGCGGCGTCCTCCTCCAGCCACCGGGCCAGCCGCGGCCAGGCCGTGAACAGCGCCTCGTGGGCGACCTCGAGCCGGTCGGCGTCCACGGTGAGCAACCGCCGGGCCACGAAGGTCTCCACGACCCGCTCCCGGGCGGCGGCGTCGGGCCCGGCCCCGCGGACCTCGGCGAGCGGGACCGTCCGCCGCACGTACGCCCCGCCCTCGTCGGTGTCGGCGAGGCGGACCAGCACCGCGCGGGCGAGCCGCCGGTCGCCCTCCTCGAGCGCCCGGTGGGCCTCCTCGGCGACGCGGGTCAGCGCGCCGGCCACGCCGCCGGCGGCGAGGTACCCGGCCAGGTCGAGGCGGTCGCCGCGCCGGCGCTCCCACGTGCCGACCAGCGCCGTGGACAGCAGCGGCAGCGCCGCCGAGCGGCCCAGCACGTCGTGCACGACGGCGTCGACGAGCTCCGGGTCGACGGTCAGCCCCACCGCCCGCGCCGGTTCGACGACGACGTCGCGCAGCTCGGGCTCGCGCAGCGGGGGGACCAGCGCGATCGCGCCGCCCAGCCGCTCGGCGAGGGCCGCGTGCTCGGCCAGCCGCCCGACGGAGTCGCCGCGCAGCACGAGCACGCAGCGCACCACCACGCCGTCGTCGAGCAGGCCGAGGACGGCGTCGAGGAACGCCGTCCGCTCCGCCGCGTCCACGGTCGGCGCCCACAGCTGCTCGGCCTGGTCGCAGACGAGCACGACCGGCCGGTCGGGGGGCGTCTCCCCGGTGAGCTCGGCGAGCAGGTCGACCGGGTCGGCCCCGACGGTGACCACGACCGGCCGCCACCGGTCGCTGCCGGGCACCGCGCCCGCGGCCAGCGCCGGCACCAGGCCGGCCCGGACGACGGAGCTCTTGCCCGCGCCGCTGGGCCCGGACACCACCACGAGCTCGGCGTCGACCAGCCGCGCCACCAGCGTGCGCACCATGCGGTCGCGGCCGTGGAACAGCGGCGCGTCGTCGGGCTGGTAGGCCGCGAGCCCCTTGTAGGGGCAGCCCCCGGCGGCGGCGCGGGGCGGTTCCTTGACGACGACCGGGCCGGAGGGCGCGTCCAGGGCCGGGTCGTGCGCGAGGACGGCCGCCTCCATGGCGCGCAGCGCGGGGCCCGGCGCGGCACCGAGCTCCTCGGCGAGCAGCGCCCGGGCCTGCCGGGCGGCGCCGAGCGCGTCGGCCTGCCGCCCGGAGCGGTAGAGGGCCAGCATGAGCAGGCGCCACCACTCCTCCTGCAGCGGCTCCTCGGTGACCATCCGGCGCAGCTCGGGCAGGACCTCGGCGTGCCGGCCCTGCGCGAGGCGGGCCTCGAGCAGGGCGGCGAGCGCGGCCGAGCGCACCTCGCCCAGCCGGCGGCGCTCGGCCTCGGCGAACGGCGCGTCCGGCCAGTCGCCGTAGGGGTCCCCGCGCCAGAGCCCGAGGGCGGCGCCCAGCAGCGACTCGGCCTCGTCGGTGGCGCCCCCGGCCAGGCGGGCGCGGCCGCGGCCGGCGAGGTCGCCGAAGTGCAGCGCGTCGAGGTCCGCGCGGTCGACGGCGAGCGCGTAGCCCGGGCCGCGGCGGACGACGTAGCGGCCGCTGGAGCCCTTGGGCCGCCCCGGCTCCAGCGCCGAGCGGAGGCGGACGACGTGCGCCTGCAGCGACTTGCGGGCGGTGGGCGGCGGGGCGCCGTCCCACAGGCACTCGACGATCCGGTCGGTGCCGACGACGGCCGGCGCACCCGCGGCGAGCACGGCCAGGAGCAGGCGCTCCTTGGCGCCGGGCACGGCGACCGGGGCCGCGTCCGGGGTCCGGACCTCCAGCGGTCCGATGACCGCGAACCGCATGCGCGAACGATAGGACCGCGGCCGGGCCCGGAGGGCCTGCGTTAGCGTCCCCGCGTGACCCAGCCCGCCGCCGCAGATCCCGCCGCCCTCGCCGCCTCGGCCGCGCAGGCGCTCACCGCCGCCCTCGGGGAGGGGCACGACGTCGCCGTCGTCATGGGGTCGGGCTGGGCGCCCGCGGCCGACGCGTTCGGCCCCGCGCTCGCCTCGGTCGCGATCGGCGACCTGCCCGGCTTCGCCGCGCCCACCGCCGTCGGGCACGGCGGGCAGGTGCGCTCGGTGCAGGTGGGTGACCGGCGGGTGCTGCTCTTCCTCGGCCGCACCCACCTCTACGAGGGCCGGGGCGTGCAGGCGGTCGCGCACGGCGTGCGCACCGCCGCCGCGGCGGGGGTGCGCACCGTCGTCCTCACCAACGCCGCCGGCGGGCTGGCGCCCGAGCACCAGGTGGGCCAGGCGGTGCTGATCGCCGACCACCTCAACCTGACGGCCACCTCGCCGCTGGTGGGGGCGACGTTCGTCGACCTCACCGACCTGTACTCGTCGCGGCTGCGCGCGCTGGCCCGCGAGCTCGACCCGACGCTGACCGAGGGCGTGTACGCGGCGCTGCCCGGGCCGCACTACGAGACGCCGGCCGAGATCCGCATGCTGCGCACCCTCGGCGCCGACCTGGTCGGCATGTCCACCGCGCTGGAGGCGATCGCGGCGCGGGCGGCGGGGCTCGAGGTGCTCGGGCTGTCGATGGTCACCAACGCCGCGGCGGGCATCACCGGCGAGAAGCTCGACCACGAGGAGGTGCTGGCCGCCGGCAAGGCCGCGGCCGGCCGGCTCGGGGAGTTCCTGGTGCAGCTGATCGGGCGGCTGCCCGCATGAGCGGGCCGGTGCTGCTCACCGGCGCGGCCGGGCGCATCGGCACGGTGCTGCGCGGCGGCCTGCCGGAGCGCGGCTGGGCGGTGCGCTGCCTCGACGTCGTCCCGATCGTCGACACCCGGCCGGGCGAGGAGCACGTCGTCGCCGACGTCGCCGACCTGGCCGCGATGGTCGACGCCACCGAGGGCGCGTCGGCGGTGGTGCACCTGGCCGGCGTCGTCGGGGAGTCGACCTGGCCGGCGATCAGCCGCGCGAACATCGACGGCACCTGGGCCACGCTGGAGGCCGCCCGCCGGGCCGGCGTCCCCCGCGTCGTGCTGGCCAGCAGCAACCACGCCACCGGATTCACCCCGCGCCCGGCCGACGGCCTGCTGCGCGAGGAGGACGCCCCGCCGCGGCCCGACACGTACTACGGCGTCGCCAAGGTGACGATGGAGGCGCTCGGCTCGCTGTACGCCGACCGGTACGGCATGGACGTCGTCTGCCTGCGGATCGGCAGCGCGTTCCCCGAGCCGACGAACACCCGGCACCTGGCCACCTGGCTCTCCCCCGACGACTCGGTGGCCCTGTTCGACGCGGCGCTGCGCGCGCCCTCCCCCGGCTTCGTGGTGGTCTGGGGCGTCTCGGCGAACACCCGCAACTGGTGGGACCTCTCGGCCGCGCGGGCGCTGGGCTACGAGCCGCAGGACGACGCCGAGGTGTACGCCGAGGCGCTGATCGAGGTGCACGGCGAGCCCGACCCGGCCGACCCCGTGCACGCGCGCGTCGGCGGCGACTACACGCTGCCCGCCCTCGACGCCGACGTCGTCGCCGCGCGGGCAGCGGCACGGGAAGAACCGTGAGCGAGCTGCTGGCGGTCGCCCGGGCCTGGGCCGACGACGACCCGCACGCCGGCGACCGGGCCGAGATCGAGGCGCTCATCGAGGCCGAGAACCTCGAGGAGCTCGGCCGGCGGTTCGCCGGCCCGCTGACGTTCGGGACGGCGGGGCTGCGCGGACCGCTGCGCGCCGGGCCGGCCGGCATGAACGCCGCCGTGGTGACCCGCGCGGCCGCCGGGCTGGGAGCCCACCTGGCCGAGGAGGGGCACACCGGGGGCGGCGTGGTCGTGGGCTTCGACGCCCGCCGCCGCTCCGACGAGTTCGCGCGGATCACCGCCGAGGTGCTCACCGCCGCGGGGTTCGCCGTCCAGGTGCTGCCGCGGGCGCTGCCGACGCCGGTGCTGTCCTTCGCCGTCCGGCACCTCGGGTGCGTGGCCGGCGTGATGGTGACCGCCAGCCACAACCCGCCCGACGACAACGGCTACAAGGTCTACCTCGGCGACGGCCGGCAGCTGGTGCCGCCCGCCGACGCGCGGATCGAGGCGGCGATCGCCGCCGTCGGCGCGGCGAGGGACGTACCGCGCGGCGACGACTGGCTGACCCTGTCCGACGGGATCGTCGACGACTACGTGGCCGCCGTGGTGGCCGCGCTCGAGCCCGAGCGCGTGCCGGGCCGGGAGTCGCTGGTCGTCGCCTACACGGCCATGCACGGGGTCGGCGCCGACACGACCCGGGCGGTGTTCGCCGCGGCGGGTCTGGCCGCGCCGGTGAGCGTGCCGGAGCAGGACCGGCCCGACCCGGCGTTCCCGACGGTTGCCTTCCCGAACCCGGAGGAGCCGGGCGCCTCCGACCGGCTGAAGGCCCTGGCCGAGCGGGTCGGCGCCGACGTCGCGATCGCCGAGGACCCCGACGCCGACCGCTGCGCCGTCGTCTGCGGCGGCCGGCAGCTGACCGGCGACGAGACCGGCGCGCTGCTGGCCGACTGGCTGCTCCGCCGCGGCGTGCGCGGCACGTACGCGTCGTCGCTGGTGAGCGGGTCGCTGCTGCACGCGCTGGCCGAGGCGCACGGCGTGCCGTCGGCGGAGACGCCGACCGGGTTCAAGTGGATCATGCGGGCGGGCTCCGAGGAGGAGCCGCTGGTGTTCGGCTACGAGGAGGCGCTGGGCTACTCGGTGGCGCCGTCGGTGGCGCGGGACAAGGACGGCATCTCCGCCGCCCTGGCCGTGGCGCTGCTGGCCGCCGAGCTCAAGGCCGACGGCCGGACGCTGCTCGACCGGCTCGACGAGCTGGCGCGCGAGCACGGGCTGTTCGCCACCGGGCAGCTGTCGGTGCGGGTGGACGACCTGTCGCTGATCGGGCAGGCGATGGAGCGGCTGCGCGCCGCCCCGCCGGCCACCCTGCTGGGCCGGCCGGTGGAGTTCACCGACCTGCTCACCGGGCAGCCGCCGGTCGACGGGGTGCGGCTGCTCGGCGACGGCGTCCGGGTGATCGTGCGGCCCAGCGGCACCGAGCCGAAGCTCAAGGCCTACCTGGAGACCGTCGTCCCGGTGCACGACGACGCCGGGATCATCGCCGCCCGCGGCCGCGGTGAGGACGAGCTCGACGAGCTGCGCGCCGAGATGTCGAGGGTGCTGGGGATCTAGAGGCCCGGCCCGAGCGCGAACGCGAGCGCGAGCAGCCCGACGGCGACGCCGCTGAGGGCCAGGGCCGCGATCGGCAGCCCGCCGGCGCGGACCCCGCCGAGGTCGCCGCGGGTGGTCAGCGCGGCGTGCACGGACCGGTAGCGCCGCTCGGCCCGGTAGCCGACGAACGCCGCCTGCACCAGTCCGACGGCGGCCAGGACGACGGCGAGCGCGCCGATCACCGGCGCCGCCAGCCGGCCGGCCCCCACCGCCGCCACCGCCATCGCCAGCGCGGTCCGCCGCCAGGCCAGCGCCGTCCGCTCGGCCTGCAGGCCGCGGTCGAAGACCTGCTCGCTCACCGCAGCAGCAGCCCGAGCACGAGCAGCACGCCGGCGACGAGCGTGCCGAGGGCGACCACCGGCGCGAGCCGGGGCGAGGGCAGCGGGCGGCCGCGGCGCAGCGCCCTCTCGGTCGCCGTCCAGCCGAGCCACGCCTGCAGCGGGGCGAGGAGGCCGAGCCCGATGAGCACCAGCGCGCAGGCCAGCCGGAGGCCCTCGGCGATCGGCAGCTCGAGCGCCTCGAGCGCCACCCCGGCCGCCGACAGCGCCAGCGAGGTGCGGATCCAGGCCAGGAAGGTGCGCTCGTTGGCCAGCGTGAACCGGGGATCGGGCTCCTCGCCCACCCCGTAGACCGACTGCGGGAACCGCCTCGGCGTCGCCGTCCGATCCGCGCTCGCCGAGGAACTGCTGTTCACACCCACAGTGTGCGGGCCAGGGCCGCTGGCCGGGGAGGTCGGGGACGAGCAGGTCGTCGTCCCCGACCCCCGGGAGGTCGCCGCGCTGGCGGGCGTCAGCGCACCAGCGGGGCCGGGGCCGGCGGCGCGGAGCTGAAGCCGGTGACCTCGGGCGGGCCGTACTGGTTGGGGCCGGAGTCGCCGCGCAGGAAACCGAGTTGCACGAGCAGGACGATCGCGCCGGCGATGGGCACGAGACCCCACAGCAGGAACCAGCCCGACTTCCCGCGGTCGTGGCACCGGGCCACGGCGGCGCTGATCGACGGCGCCAGCAGCGCCAGCGAGGTGATCAGGGTGATCGGGCCGCCGTAGAACATGGCCTCCGCGCCGGCCGAGTAGCCGTACGAGTAGCCGTAGTAGTAGTCGTAGGTGGCGTAGCTGCCCGTGGTGTACCAGGCGAGGTCGAGGCTGATGTCGGCCCACGCCGCGGCGACGTAGGCCACCCAGACCGGCAGCGCGTAGTGGAGCCAGTAGACCTTGCGGCCGATCCGCCCGCGCCGCACGTACCAGTTGCCGTTCATGTGCTTCTCCCGTCGTCCGCCCCCTGCCGGGGGCTCGTCCTCGTCGGGAGAGAGGTTCGCCGCGGCTGCTTGTACCGCGCTTGCGCGCCGGTGGTGGCTCAGCTTGGAACGGGCTCGCGGCAGCCGGACTCCAGCGCGCGCTGGGCGGCGGCGAGGACGACGACGACCTCGCGGCCGAACGCGACGTCGCAGGGGTGCGCCCCGCCGGTGACCGCGGCCTGGGTGAGCTCCTCGACGGCGACGGTGTGCGCGGCGCGGGCGGCCCGGTCCTCGGGCAGCAGGGTGATCCGGCCGGCGTCGCCGTGCACGAAGAACTCGATGCCGCTCGACATGGGCGCCACCGTGTGCGACAGCGTGACGGTGCTGGCGGCGCCGGACTCGTGGTGCAGCACCAGGTGGACGGTGTCGCCGAGGCCGGCGCCCGTCTGGACGGCGGCCACCGGGCCGAGCGCGGGGAGGAACAGCGAGAGGGCGTGCGGGCCGATGTCCCAGAGCGCGCCCTTCTCCTTGCGCCAGGCGGAGTCCTTGAAGGGGCTGTCGGGCTGGTAGTTGTTGCCCAGCCAGCTGCCGGCCCCGCCCATGAGCCGGGTGCGGGCCGCCTGGGTGAGCCAGGTCGCCGTCCCGGCCTGGAAGCGGAAGGTGAAGAACACGACCGACGCCACGCCGTTGGCCCGGACAGCGGCGACCAGCCGGTCGGCGTCCTCGACGGTGAGCGCGATCGGCTTCTCCAGCAGCAGGTGCTTGCCGGCCTCGGCGGCGCGGACGGCCAGCGGGACCTGCACCTCGGGAGGCAGGGAGAAGGAGACGGCGTCGACCTCGGCGAGGAGGGCGTCGAGGTCGTCGTAGCCGGGGACCTCGAAGCGCGCACCGAGCGCCTCGGCCTTGGCCAGGTCGCGGCCCCAGACGCCGGCCAGCTCGGCGTCTGGGTGCTCGGCCAGGCTGGCCGCGTGGATCTCCCCGGCCCAGAAGCCGGTGCCGAGGACGCCGAACCGCATGGTCAGACCGCGCCGAACTGGCGGTCGCCGGCGTCGCCGAGACCCGGGACGATGTAGGCCTTGTCGTTGAGGCCCTCGTCGACGCTGGCGGTGAAGACGCGCAGCGGCAGGCCGCTCTCCTCGAGCCGGCGCAGGCCCTCGGGTGCGGCCAGCGCGCACAGCACGGTGATCGCGGGGGCGCCGCGGTCGGTGAGCAGGCCGCAGCAGTGCACCAGCGAGCCGCCGGTGGCGAGCATCGGGTCGAGGACGAAGACGTGCCGGCCGACCAGCGACTCCGGCAGCGAGGCCATGTACGCCTCGGGCTGGAAGGTGAGCTCGTTGCGGGCGAGCCCGACGAAGCCCATCTGCGACTCGGGCAGCATGCGGTGCGCGGTGTCGGCCATGCCGAGGCCCGCGCGCAGGACCGGCACGATCAGCGGCGGCGCGGCCAGCTGGTAACCGACGGTCTCGGTGACCGGGGTGCGGATCGGCTCCTCGCGCAGCTCGAGGTCGCGGGTGGCCTCGTAGACCAGCATCTGGGTGAGGTCGCGCAGCGCGGCCCGGAAGTTGGCGTTGTCGGTGCGCTCGTCCCGCATGCGGGAGAGCCGGGCCCGGGCGAGCGGGTGGTCCACGACGGTCAGCTGCACGGGCGCCACCGTAGCGGCCTGCGATGTCACGGGTTGACGGCCAGGAAGACGAAGGCCGCCAGGAGGACGAGGTGGACGACGCCCTGCAGCCGGGTCGCCCGGCCGGGGACGACGGTGAGCACCCCGACGACGACCGTGACGGCGAGCAGCACGGTCTGCGTCGCGCCGAGCCCGAGCAGCAGCGGCCCGTCCAGCCAGATGGAGGCGACCGCGATCGCCGGGATGGTGAGCCCGATGCTGGCCATGGCGGAGCCGAAGGCCAGGTTCAGGCTGATCTGCAGCCGGTCGCGACGGGCGGCGCGGGCGGCGGCGAGGGTCTCGGGCAGCAGGACGAGCAGCGCGATGACGACGCCGACGAAGGACTGGGGGTAGCCGACCGCGGCGACGGCGTCCTCGATGGCGGGCGACTCCACCTTGGCCAGTCCCACCACCGCGACGAGCGCGACGAGCAGCAGCCCCAGGCTGGTGAGCGCGGCCCGGGCGGTGGGCGGCTCGGCGTGCTGGTCGACCGCCGGGGCGCCCTCGCGGGGGACGGGGAGGAAGAAGTCGCGGTGCCGCACGGTCTGGGTGAGCACGAAGGCGGCGTAGAGGATCAGGGAGGCCACCGCGGCGAAGGCGAGCTGGGCGGGCGAGAACTGCGGGCCCTCGCGGCCGATGGTGAAGGTCGGCAGGACGAGGCTCAGCACGGCCAGGGTGGTGACCGTCGCGAGCGCGGCGCCGGTGCCCTCGGCGTTGAACTCGACCACGCCGTGCTTCAGCGCGCCGAGCAGCACCGCCAGACCGACGATGCCGTTGCACGTGATCATCACCGCCGCGAACACGGTGTCCCGCGCCAGCGAGGCGGCGTCGTCGCCGCCGGAGATCATCAGCGTGACGATCAGGGCGACCTCGATGACGGTCACCGCCACGGCGAGGACCAGCGACCCGAACGGCTCCCCCACCCGGTGGGCGACCACCTCCGCGTGGTGCACGGCGGACAGCACGGCGCCGATCAGGAACACCGCGACGAGCAGCTCGACGGCGACCGGCAGCGACCGGCCCCAGGTGACCCCGAGGACGACCAGCGACAGGAGCGGGACGACCGTGGTCCAGGTCAGCAGCGGGTGCCGCGCGGTCGCCATGCGCCCACGCTGGCACATCCGGTGACCGGGAGGCTCAGCCGGCGCGGGCGAGGTGGGGGTCGTCGGCGGGTGGCCGGATCACCAGGATCTCGGTGCCGTCGGGGCGGTAGGTGTGCCACCGGCCGGCGTCGTCGCGGTGGATGCGGAAGCCGTGGTGGACCTGGGTGTGGTGCCGTTCGCAGAGCAGCCCGGAGTTCTCCAGCGACGTCTCGCCGCCGAGCGCCCAGGCCAGCAGGTGGTGGACCTCGCACCAGTGGTGCGGGGCGTCGCAGCCGGCGAACACACACGTCGTGTCGCGGGCGATCACCGCCTTGCGCAGCGCCGGGGTGACCAGGCGCCGGGTGCGGCCCAGGTCGAGCGGCTCGCCGTGGGGGCCGAGCACGATCCGGGTGAGGTCGGCGTCGCAGGCCGCCCACCGGGCCCGCGCCGCGGAGAGGACCGCGCCGAAGCCGGTGCGGGCGGCGCCCCGGCCGGTCGCCGGGTCGAGCAGGTCGGCGAGGTCGACGGTGACCGCGACCTGCGGCTTGACCGTGCGCAGCAGCGGCAGCGTGCCGCAGCCGAGGTGGAGGTCGGCCAGCTGCACCGCGGCGTCGGCCTGCCGCCGCGCCAGGCTCCGCTCATCGCCGGCCGGCCGGTGGGCCTGCTCGAGGGCGGCGATGGCGGCCTGGAACCTCTCCCCGCCGACCGCGTCCAGCTCGCCGCGGAAGAACAGCCGCCCGTCGGCCCGCCGGGTGAAGGTCAGCGACCGCTGCTCGGTGGGGTCGGGTTCGGGCCCGTCGGTGTCGAGCCGCTCGAGGAAGGCGTGCACCAGGTCGTCGAGCTCGGCGTGCGCGTGGCCGAGCGCGAAGGTCACCAGCTGCTGGGCGATGCCGGCCAGGTCGCCGTCGGCCTCGGCGATCAGCCGCAGGTGACGGGGCTGGGTGAGCTGCCCGATCACCGCCACCTGGTCGCCGGTCAGCGCCCCGGCCGCGTGCGCCGCCGCCACCGCGGGCAGCAGCTCCAGCGCGCGGCCGTTGCGCACCACCTGCGAGGCGGCGGCCCTGGCCAGCCGGCCGTGCCCGCGCAGCCAGGCCTGCGCCGACTTGTGCCCGTCGCGCTCGAACGCCTGGGCGTTCTCCGCGGCCCGCACCCGCCGGGCGATCTCGGCGTCCAACCGGTTCCGGACCGCGAGCAGCTCCCGGGTGTCGTCGAGCAGCGCCGACCCGCGCCCGTGCAGGTCCTCAGCGGCGAGCGCGTCCAGCGCCGACGTCATCTCGTCCACCGGAACACCTCCCACCCGCTCGATCACGTGTTCGAAGTCTACCGCCGAGTCAGCTCTGCTGCCTCCTGAATCCCAGCTCAGCTGCCTGTCCACAGAAGGGCGAGAGGCGTTGACAGGTGGCTCTCCCAGGTCGTCGGTCCGCGGCTCGGCGCCGAACCGCGCGCGGTACTGCTGGGGGCTCATCAGCTGGGCGCTCTCGTCAGGGTCGCCGTCCGGAAAGGCACCGGGTACACGCACCGGCCGGACGCCCATCCCGTCGCGATCCAGCGCCTCGTCCGGGTTCACGTGCAGGAGTTGGTACGCCGCTCGAGCAGGAGGGGCGTCCGTGAACGGGGAAACTCGCGCGACCCGTCGTCGGTGACCGCCCGCCGGATCGGCGGCTCCCACGCGTCGTCGTCCCACCCGTGCAGCAGGAGCGCGCCATCGGGCGCCACCTCGCTCTCGGCGCCGTCAGCGCGCAGGTCCCGGCCGAGTCGCTCGACCGAGAAGGTCGCGAACTCCTCGCGCACGGGCTCTCCTGTCGTCGGCCTGCTCCTGCCGGGTGAGCGGCGTCGTGGCGCGTCCACCGAGCAGGGGACAATGATCGGCATGACCCACGTGCTCGAGCCCGACGCGCCGTCGGCGTACGCCCGGCCGATCGCCGGGCCGCTGCCGCCGTACGACGACGTCACCCGGTCCGACTCGGCGTTCCGCACCTTCCTGCACGGGCTGCCCGGCGTCGACCAGGTCGGCGCGGAGGCCCGGGCCGCCCAGCTCGGCACCCGCTCGATCAAGACCACCGCCAAGGCGTGGGCCATCGACACCGCCATCTCGATGGTCGACCTCACCACCCTCGAGGGCGCCGACACCCCGGGCAAGGTCCGCAGCCTGGCCGCCAAGGCGCGCCGTCCCGACCCCACCGACCTCACCGCCCCGCGGGTCGCCGCCGTGTGCGTCTACGGCGACCTCGCCGGCGTGGCGAAGGAGGCCCTGGAAGGCACCGGCATCCACGTCGCCGCCGTCGCCACGGCCTTCCCGAGCGGCCGTGCCAGCCGCGCGGTCAAGCTCGCCGACGTGAAGGACGCGGTGGCCAACGGCGCCGACGAGATCGACATGGTCATCGACCGGGGCGCCTTCCTCGCCGGCCGCTACCGCGACGTCTACGAGGAGATCGTGGCGGTCAAGGAGGCCTGCGGCGACGCGCACCTCAAGGTCATCCTCGAGACCGGCGAGCTGGTCACGCTCGACAACGTCCGCCGCGCCAGCTGGCTGGCGATGCTCGCCGGCGGGGACTTCATCAAGACCTCGACCGGCAAGGTCTCCCCCGCCGCCACCCTGCCGGTCTGCCTGGTGATGCTCGAGGCCGTGCGCGACTTCCGCGCCGCCACCGGCCGGCAGATCGGCGTCAAGCCCGCCGGCGGCATCCGGACGACGAAGGACGCCGTCAAGCACCTGGTGATGGTCAACGAGGTCGCCGGCGCCGACTGGCTCACCCCCGACTGGTTCCGCTTCGGCGCCTCCAGCCTGCTCAACGACCTGCTCCTGCAGCGGCAGAAGCTGCGCACCGGCCACTACTCCGGCCCCGACTACGTCAGCGTGGACTGAGACCCAGATGACCAGCGTCTTCGAGTACGCCCCCGCCCCCGAGTCCCGCTCCATCGTCGACATCGCGCCGTCCTACGGGCTGTTCGTCGACGGCGAGTTCGTCGACGGCGGCGGCGAGCCGTTCAAGACCGTCAACCCCGCGACCGAGGAGGTCCTCTCCGAGATCGCCAGCGGCACCGAGGCCGACGTCGACCGTGCGGTGAAGGCCGCCCGGCGGGCGTTCACCAAGGTGTGGGGCCCCATGCGCCCGGCCGACCGCGGCAAGTACCTCTTCCGCATCGCCCGGCTGCTGCAGGAGCGCGCCCGCGAGTTCGCCGTCCTCGAGTCGCTCGACAACGGCAAGCCGATCAAGGAGTCGCGGGACGTCGACGTCCCCCTGGCCGCGGCGCACTTCTTCTACCACGCGGGCTGGGCCGACAAGCTCGGCTACGCGGGCCTCGGGCCGGCGCCGCAGCCGCTCGGCGTGGCCGGCCAGGTCATCCCGTGGAACTTCCCGCTGCTCATGCTCGCGTGGAAGATCGCCCCGGCGCTGGCCACCGGCAACACCGTCGTCCTCAAGCCCGCCGAGACCACCCCGCTCTCCGCGCTGCTGTTCGCCGAGGTCTGCCGGCAGGCCGACCTGCCGCCCGGCGTGGTCAACATCGTGACCGGGGCCGGCGAGACCGGGCGCGCCGTCGTGGAGCACCAGGACGTCGACAAGGTCGCCTTCACCGGCTCGACCGAGGTGGGCCGCTCCATCGCCCGCGCGGTCGCCGGCACCCGCAAGAAGCTCACCCTCGAGCTCGGCGGCAAGGCGGCCAACATCGTGTTCGACGACGCCCCGATCGACCAGGCGGTCGAGGGCATCGTGCAGGGCATCTTCTTCAACCAGGGCCACGTGTGCTGCGCCGGCAGCCGGCTGCTGGTGCAGGAGTCGATCCACGACGAGGTGATCGCGAGCCTGCAGCGGCGGATCGGCACGCTGCGCGTCGGCGACCCGCTGGACAAGAACACCGACATCGGCGCGATCAACTCCGCCGAGCAGCTGGCCCGCATCCGCGAGCTGTCGGAGATCGGCGTCGCCGAGGGGGCCAACCGCTGGCAGCCGGCGTGCGAGCTCCCCGAGCGCGGCTACTGGTTCCCACCGACCGTGTTCACCGACGTCTCCCCCGCCCACCGGATCGCCCGCGACGAGATCTTCGGACCGGTGCTGTCGGTGCTCACCTTCCGCACGCCCGACGAGGCGGTGGCCAAGGCGAACAACACCACCTACGGGCTCTCGGCCGGCATCTGGACCGAGAAGGGCTCGCGGATCCTCAAGATCGCCGACCAGCTGCGCGCCGGCGTCGTCTGGGCCAACACGTTCAACAAGTTCGACCCGACGTCGCCCTTCGGCGGCTACAAGCAGTCCGGCTACGGCCGCGAGGGCGGCCGGCACGGGCTGGCCGCGTACCTGAAGGGGGCCGGTCAGTGAGCGAGCGCCTCGCCGTCCGCAAGACCTACAAGCTCTACGTCAACGGGGCGTTCCCGCGCTCGGAGTCCGGCCGCAGCTACGAGGTCACCGACGCCAGGGGCCACTTCCTCGCCAACGCCTCCTGGGCCAGCCGCAAGGACGCCCGGGACGCCGTCGTCGCCGCCCGCGCCGGCTTCCCGAAGTGGTCCGGCGCCACCGCCTACAACCGCGGCCAGGTGCTCTACCGAGTGGCCGAGGTGATGGAGGGCCGGCACGTCCAGTTCTGCGAGGAGGTCGCCGCCGGCGAGGGCCTGTCGGCGTCCCGGGCGCGCGCCGCCGTCGACGCCGCCATCGACCGCTGGGTCTGGTACGCCGGCTGGACCGACAAGCTGGCCTCGGTGCTCGGCGGCGCCAATCCGGTCGCCGGCCCGTACTTCGACTTCAGCCTGCCCGAGCCGACCGGGGTCGTCGCCGTCCTGGCCCCGCAGCAGTCGTCGCTGCTCGGCCTGGTCAGCGTGCTGGCGCCGGTGCTGGCCGGCGGCAACACCGCCGTCGTGGTCACCTCGAAGGAGCGGCCGCTGCCCGCCGTCACCCTCGGCGAGGTGCTGGCCACCAGCGACGTCCCCGCGGGCGTGGTGAACATCCTGACCGGCGACGCCGCCGAGATCGGCCCGTGGCTGGCCGAGCACGCCGACGTCGACGCCGTCGACCTGACCGGGGCCCCGCCCGACCGGGCGCTGGAGCTCGAGCGCGAGGCCGCCGGCACGATCAAGCGGGTGCTGCGGCCGCCGGTGACCGAGCCGGACTGGACCGCCGACCCCGGCCTGTCCCGCATGACGGCGTTCCTGGAGACGAAAACCGTCTGGCACCCGATGGGGGTCTGAGAAAGGACCCCGTCCTCCCCGCCCTTCGCACGCTCAGGGCGGGGCCCTGGACGGGGCCTTACGCGCGATCCCGCCGCGTTCGGCAGGATGGGTCCGTGGCCAGGCCGAGCATCGTCCCCATCGCACTCACCCTCGACGACCGCACCGGGTACACCCTGTGGGCGCCGCCGTGGGAGGAGGACGGCGAGGAGTGGCAGGCGTTCCTCGGCACGACCGAGAGCGGCACGGCCACGGTGCACCTCTTCCCGAGCACCACGGCGCTGGCGGAGTTCTGCCGCACGCGCACCGACCACGACCTCGCCGACCACCCGGTCTGGCCGGTGATCGTGGGGCTGGGTGCCGGCGACCTGGTGCCCGACGACGACCACCGCTACGACCTCGACGGCGTCTACGACATCGCCGCGGAGAACCCCGACCGCTGGGCGGTGGAGGAGCTGGCCGCGACGATCGACATCGTCGGCCGCCTCGCCGAGTGCCTCGACACCACCGGTGACGACGAGGGCGACGAGGACGAGGACGACGAGGAGAGCCAGTTCGAGGCGGTCGCCGAGCTGGTCGGCCGGCCCGAGGTCGGCTCGCTGGGGCTGGGCGTCGAGGCGTTCGTCGGGCGCTCGGGCGAGGACGCCTGGGTCGGCGTCGGCGGCGCGCTGGACGAGCTGTGGGAGGACGTCGTCGAGGAGCTCTCCGAGCACCTGGACTGGACCGGCGGCGGCACCGCCACCCTCGAGGACTACCCGGCCGCCTCGGAGGCCGAGGAGGACGCCGACGTCGAGCCCGAGGAACTCGGGGAGGACGCCGCCGACGAGGACGCGGGCGAGGCCGCATCCGCAGCGGGCGTGAGCACGATCCGCGGCGGCAGCCGGATCACCGCCTCCCCCGCCGCGGTCGCCGCGGCGCAGGAGTTCTGGGAGGCCGTCGGCATCCTGCCGGTCGAGGTGGTCATCCCCGGCGCGGCCGGTGTGACCCTGCGCTGCTACGTCGAGGACGTGGCCCGGTTCCTCGGCCGCGACGGCGAGATCTGGCTGTTCGACACCCCGACCGCCTTGTCGAAGTTCCTCTCCACCAGCACCGAGGAGCACGACCTCACCGAGATCGCGTCGTGGCCCGAGGTGGCCGACACCGACACCGTGCCGCTGCCGGCCGAGCAGGACCGCTACGACCTCACGGAGCTCACCGAGGTGCTCACCGAGGTCGCCGACGGCGCCGCCGGGCTGGTCGACCACCGGGCCTTCGCCCAGCCGGTCGAGGGCGTGCGCGACATCGCCGAGTACGCGGGGCTGACGCGGGTCGACGAGCTGCTGGCGCCGTCCGCGGCGCTGGGCCGCGCGGTGGCCCGCGGGCAGCGGGACCCCGGCGCCACGCTGCCGGCCGAGGACGCCGCGGCGATCAGGCGGGACTGGGACGAGGTCGTCGGCGCGGTGACCGCCGTCCTCGTCTGGCGGGACTAGGAAACGCGAAAGGCGCGATCCCTGCGGGCAGGGATCGCGCCTTCTGCGTTCTCAGCAGGTCACGCGCCGGAGCGGGCGGGGCGGTCGTTCGGCCGCCGGCCCTGGCCGCGGTAGCGGCTGGGACCGCGGTCGCCGTCCCGGGAGCTGCGCTCGCCGCGGTCGCCGTAGGGACGACGCGGCCGGTCGCCCTCGCGGCGCGGACCACGCGGGCCGCGCGGCCCACCGCTGCGGGGACGGTGCTCACGCACCGGCCGCTCGACCGGCTCCACCGGGACCCCGGAGGCGACGAGCTCGTTGATCGCCTCGTCGCCCGGCCGGATCCGGGTGATGGCCGGGTCGACCTTCACCTGGCGGAACCGCCGCTTGGCCTGGCCCACCTGGTCGGGCAGCAGCAGGGACACGACGACGCCGCTGGCGCCGGCGCGGGCGGTGCGGCCCGAGCGGTGCTGGTAGGTCTTCGCGTCGGCCGGCGGGTCGTAGTGCAGCACCAGCGAGACGTCGTCCACGTGGATGCCGCGGGCGGCGACGTCGGTGGCGACGAGCACCGGCGAGCGGGCGTCGGTGAACGCCTCGAGTGCGCGGCGGCGGGCGCCCTGCGGCAGACCGCCGTGGATCGCCTGCGCACCGATGCCGGCGGCCTGCAGGTTCTCGGCCAGCCGGTCGGCGCCGAGCTGGGTGCGGACGAAGACGATCGTCCGGCCCGGGCGGGCGGCCAGCTCCTGGGCCACCGCGAGCTTGTCGCGGAAGGCCAGGCTGTAGGCGAGGTGCTCGGCGGGCGGGGCGGCGTCGCCGGGGCGGACGACCTCGTGCCGCGCCGGGTCCTTGAGGTACCGGCGGACGAGGGTGTCGACCTCGCCGTCGAGGGTGGCCGAGAAGAGCATCCGCTGGGCGCCGGGGTCGGTGGCGTCGAGCAGGTCGGTGACGTCGGGCAGGAAGCCGAGGTCGGCCATGAAGTCGGCCTCGTCCAGGACGGTCACCGACACGTCGGACAGGTCGGCCTCGCCCTGGCGCATGAGGTCGAGCAGCCGGCCCGGGGTGGCGATGAGGACGTCGACCCCGCGGCGCAGCTGCTGGATCTGGCGGTGCATCGGGGCGCCGCCGTAGACGGTGGTGACGTAGACGCCCAGCGCCCGGCCGAGCGGCATCAGCACGTCGCTGACCTGCTGCGCGAGCTCGCGCGTCGGCACCAGGACCAGGCCGCGCGGGGTGCGCGGCCCGCGGCGGACGTCGGCGCCGAGCCGGGCCAGCATCGGCAGGCCGAAGGCGAGCGTCTTGCCCGAGCCGGTGGCCGCCTTGCCGAGCACGTCGCGGCCGGCGAGGGCGTCCGGCAGCGCGGAGGCCTGGATGGCGAAGGGGGTGGTGATCCCCCGCTCCCCGAGAGCGGCGACCAGCTGCGCGGGCAGGCCGAGCTCGGCGAACGTGGGGGTGGTGTTCTCGATGGGGGCGTCGACGGTGTCGAACGAGGTCATGCGGGTGGGACTCCGATGTTCTCGGGCGCGTCCCGTGGCGATAGGCGGCCGCCGGCGTTCCGGCGTCCTCACTGGCGATCGCGGGCGTCGTCGATGACGCCGGATCTGCACGGATGCGCTCATGCCGGACGGACCGTCCGGAGGATGACCGGCGAGTGCCGGTGCACCTACGTTAGCAGCGCGAAGAGGGCGGCCATTCCCCGCGTGATCAGGCTCGCAGCGCCGCGTAGCCCGGTCGGACGACGTCCTCGAGCAGCCGCGCCTTCTCGGCCGGGGACGCGAAGGACGCCGCCACCGCCCGCTCGGTCACCGTCTGCACGTCGTCCCAGGTCCAGCCGAACGTCGTCGCGACGTCGGTGAGCTCGCTGCTGACCGACACCCCGCTCATCAGCCGGTTGTCGGTGTTGAGGGTGACGGCGAAGCCGAGCCGGTGCAGCCGGTCGACCGGGTGCTCCGCCAGCGACGGGTAGGCGCCGGTCTGCACGTTGGACGACGGCGCCACCTCCAGCGGCACCTGCTGGTCCCGCACGCGCCGCGCCACCGGCCCGAGCGCGCCGTCGGCGGACACCTCGTCGGCGATCCGGACGCCGTGGCCGAGCCGCTCGGCCCGAGCACCGTCGAGCGCGGCCCGGATCGACGCGATGCCGGCCGCCTCGCCGGCGTGGATGGTGCGGTGCGCGCCGGCGCGGTCGAGCAGCGCGATCGCCGCCGGGATGCGGTCGGGCGGGAAGCCGTCCTCGGGTCCGGCCAGGTCGAAGCCGACGACGCCGGCGTCGCGGTAGCGGACGACGAGACCGGCCACCTCCTCCCACCGGTCGTCCTGCCGCATGGCGCACAGCAGCGTGCCCACGGTGATCGGGGTGCCGGCCGCGGCGGCCTCCTTCATGCCGGCCGCGTAGCCGTCGAGCATCGCCTCGACGGCCTCCTCGATCGCCATGGCCGGCGTCAGCAGCTCGGGCGCCATGCGCACCTCGGCGTGCACGACGCCGTCCGCGGCGAGGTCGAGCGCGCACTCCCGGGCGACCCGCTGCACCGCCTCGGGCCGCTGCATCACGCCGACCGTGTGCGCGAACGTCTCCAGGTAGCGCACCAGCGAACCGGAGTCGGCGGCCTCCCGGAACCACACCCCGAGCGCGTCGGCGTCGTCCGCGGGGAGGTCGCGGTAGCCGAGCTCGTCGGCCAGCTCGAGCACCGTCTGCGGCCGCAGCCCGCCGTCCAGGTGGTCGTGCAGCAGGACCTTGGGCGCGCGGCGCAGGGTGTCGGCGTTCAACGGGGAGGGCACCACCGGACGGTACCGAGGCGGCTCCGCCGTCCCCGTCATCCGGCCCTGACGCGCGGTTGCGGACCGTCGCGTCCCGCTGCACCGCTCCTCGGCCAGTGCAGCACGTCCCGCCCCGTGGAGAACAGGGCCCCTGCCGACCGGGCTGCCGATGCGCTACTCCTGGACCCATCCGCCGCACGGACGGAGCTGGTGCGATGAGCATCCGCAGCGTCACAGACCTGGCCATGAAGCGCGACGCGACTCCCAAGGGGCAGATCGTCCCCTCCGACTCCCCCGGCCGGGACCAGGAACGCGTCGGGGACACCGTCGTCAGCGCGATACCGACCGAGGTCCTGGTGCTGTACACCACGATCACCGGCGGAGCCCTCGCCACGATCATCCAGACCGCGCCGCGCT
Source organism: Geodermatophilus sp. SYSU D00691 (assembly GCF_054050275.1). Lineage (NCBI taxonomy): Bacteria > Bacillati > Actinomycetota > Actinomycetes > Geodermatophilales > Geodermatophilaceae > Geodermatophilus > Geodermatophilus sp. SYSU D00691. The sequence goes on along the minus strand of NZ_JBJGYZ010000016.1, from coordinate 55,537 downwards.
CGTACCTGCCCTACCGCTGGGCCGCGCTCGCGGCCGCGGTCCTGCTCACACCGACCGCCGTCGTCGTGGTCTACCGGCGGAAGTACCGGCTGCACAGGCGCGTCCTCGAGGGCCAGCGGAGAGGCGCCGAACTCCGCGCCTCCGCGCGGTGGCCGTGGCCGGAGATGCTCAGCGCCACCCTGGCAGCCGCCGCATGGTTCCTGGCACTGCCCGGATCGCCCCTCCTGGCCGTCCTGGGCGACGATGCGGCAGCGTTGACCTCCGCCAGCATCCTCGTCGGCGCGGCGGCGCTCCTCTGGATCGGCTTCGGCCAGCCGCTGCAGATGGGACAGGCCGACGAGCCGGTGGGCGGGCCACCCGCAGAACGTCAGCGGGAGACGGTCGCGGGCCACGACCCGACGACGGGCAGCGCCCCGCCGCCCCGGACGAGCCCCGAGGCAGCGCCCCGGACCGGCCGGCCGTCTCCCCCGGTGCCGCCACCGACGCGCTAGCGAGCCCCGCGCTCCTGCCAGCGGAAGGTCAGCACGCACAGCGCCAGCCCGGCGACGCACCAGACGGCGAGCACCAGCGCCACCCGGCCCAGCTCCCACGAGCCGGCCGGCTCCTGCGCGGCCAGCCCGTCGGGCAGGAAGACCGAACGCAGCCCCTGCGCCATCCACTTGAGCGGGAAGAACGCGGCGACCGTCTGCAGCCAGGTGGGCACCTGGCTGAACAGGAAGAAGACGCCGGAGATGAACTGCAGGACCAGCGCGATCGGGGTGACCGTCGCCGACGCCGAGCGGCCGTTCTTGGCCAGGCTCGAGACGGCGATGCCGAGCAGCGTGCAGGCCGCCGAGCCGAGCAGCGCGACCCAGACGAAGGTGAACCACCGCGACCCGCTGGGCAGCGGCACGTCGTAGAAGACGGTGCCGACGAGCAGCAGGATCGCGATGATCGCCACCGTCACGGCGAGCACCTGCACGACCTTGCCGACGAAGTACGCGCTCTTCGGCATCGGCGTCCCGGCCAGCCCCTTGAGCGTGCCGTCGGAGCGCTCGGTGGCGATGCTGATCGCCATGTTCTGCAGGCCCGCGCCGAGGATGCCGGCCGCGATGACCCCGGCCATGAAGTACTGCACGAAGCCGACGCCGGAGCCGAGGTCGTAGTTGAGGACGGCGCCGAAGACCAGCAGCAGGATGACCGGGAAGGCCAGCGTGAAGACGACGGACTCCCGCTGCCGGAAGAACTCCTTGAGCTCCACCCCGGCGCGGGTGCGCCAGACGCTGGCCACCGAGGGCAGCGGCCTGTCCAGCGTCGTCACCGCGCCACCCCCTCGCTCCGCTCGGCCGCTCGCCCCGCTCCTCGCTCGGGACCCTCGATCATCCGCAGGTACACGTCCTCGAGCGTGGGCCGGGCGACCGCCAGGTCGGGCACCTCGCCCTGGAAGCGCTCGGCCAGCTGCCGCACGAACGCCGTCGGGGCGCCGGTGGCCTGCGTGCGGCGGACGCCGTCCTCGGTCCAGCTGACCACCGCCGGCGCCGTCCCCCGCCCGCCCAGGGTCGACGGGACGGCGACCTCGACCAGCCGGCCGCGGGCGATGACGCCGACCCGGTCGGCCAGCGCCTCGGCCTCGTCGAGGTAGTGCGTGGTGAGCAGGATGGTGGTGCCCAGCTCGCGCAGCGAGCGGATGAGCGACCAGAACTGCCGCCGGGCCTCCGGGTCGAAACCGGTGGTCGGCTCGTCGAGGAACAGCAGCGTGGGCCGGCCGACGATGCCGAGCGCGACGTCGAGCCGGCGCCGCTGCCCGCCGGACAGCGACCGGCCGCGCGAGCGGGCCTTCTCGGTGAGCCCGACCAGCTCGAGCACCTCGTCGGGGTCGCGCGGATCGGCGTAGTACGACGCCTGGGCGCGCAGCAGCTCGCGGCAGGTCAGCGCGCTGTCACCGGCGCCGGACTGCAGCACGATGCCCAGCCGTGCCTTCCAGGCGCGCTCGCCCCGGGCCGGGTCCTCCCCCAGCACCCGGACCTCGCCGCCGTCCCGGTCGCGGTAGCCCTCGCAGATCTCCACCGTCGTCGTCTTGCCGGCGCCGTTGGGGCCGAGCAGGGCGAAGATCTCGCCCCGGCGGATGTCGAGGTCGAGGCCGTCGACCGCGGTGGAGTCGCCGTAGCGCTTCACCAGACCGCGGATCGAGATGGCCGCTGCCGGGTCGACCGCGCCGACGTCGGCACCCGGCGCCGCGGCCGTCGAGGAACGGGTCACGGGAGCACAGTCTCCCCCTGTGACCTAGGAGATGTCGGCGCGGGTCAGGCGGTCGATCACCAGGGGCAGCGGCTCGTCGCCGGTGTCGACGCCGATCGCCCCCTCCAGCGCCTCCAGCGCCCGCGGGATGCGGCCGGGGTCGTCGGTGTGCAGCTCGAGCAGCGGCTGCCCGGCGGTGACCTGCTCCCCCACGGACGCCGTCCAGGTGACGCCGGCGGCGGCCGAGACCGGGTCCTCCTTGCGCGCCCGCCCGGCGCCGAGCCGCCAGGCGGCCACGCCCAGCGAGTACGCGTCGAGCCGGGTGAGCGTGCCGGTCGCCGGGGCGGTGACCACGTGCTTCTCCGCCGGCTGCGGCAGCGGGGCGTCGGGGTCGCCGCCCTGCGCGGCGATCATCCGCCGCCACACGTCCATGGCCCGGCCGTCGGCCAGCGCGTCGGCGGGGTCGACGTCGTCCCGCCCGGCGCCGGCGAGCATCTCCCGGGCCAGCGCCAGGGTCAGCTCGACGACGTCGGCCGGCCCGCCCCCGGCCAGCACCTCCACCGACTCGGCCACCTCCACGGCGTTGCCGGCGGCGCGGCCGAGCGGCCGGTCCATCGCCGTCACGAGCGCCACCGTGCGCACGCCCGCCGCCTCGCCCAGCCCGACCATCGTGCGGGCCAGCTCGCGGGACAGGTCGGGCTCCTTCATGAACGCGCCCGACCCCGTCTTGACGTCGAGCACCAGCGCGTCGGCGCCCTCGGCGATCTTCTTGCTCATGATCGAGCTGGCGATCAGCGGGATCGACTCGACGGTGCCGGTCACGTCGCGCAGCGCGTAGAGCTTCTTGTCGGCCGGGGCGAGGTCGTTGCCGGCCGCGCAGATCACCGCACCCACCTCGCGCAACTGGCGCAGGTAGGCCTCCTCGTGCACGTCGGCCCGCCAGCCCGGGATCGCCTCGAGCTTGTCCAGCGTGCCGCCGGTGTGCCCCAGCCCGCGGCCCGACAGCTGCGGCACCGCCACCCCGCAGGCGGCCACCAGCGGGGCCAGCGGCAGGGTGATCTTGTCGCCCACGCCGCCCGTGGAGTGCTTGTCGGCGGTCGGCGACCCGAGCGACGAGAGGTCCTTGCGCTCGCCGGAGTCGATCATCGCCTGCGTCCAGACGGCGAGCTCGTCGGGCGACATGCCGCGGAAGAACACCGCCATGAGCAGCGCGCTCATCTGCTCGTCGGGCACGGCGCCGTCGGTGTAGGCGCCGATCACCCAGCGGATCTGGTCGGCGGTGAGCGCGACGCCGTCCCGCTTGGCCCGGATGACGTCGATGGCGTCGAAGCTCACGCCCGCCCCTCCCGCTCGGCGGCCGCGACCAGGTCCTCCGGCCCGAACGCGTCGGGCAGCACCTCGCGCATCGGCACGATGCCCAGCGAGACGGTCTCGATGAGCATGTCGGCGCCGCCGTGCTCCCACAGCAGCTGCCGGCAGCGGCCGCACGGCATCAGCGGCTGCCCGTCGCCACCCACGCAGGCGACGGCGACCAGCCGGCCGCCGCCGGTGCGGGCCAGGTCGCTGACCATGCCGCACTCGGCGCACAGCGCCAGCCCGTACGAGGCGTTCTCGACGTTGCAGCCGGTGACCACCCGGCCGTCGTCGACCAGCCCGGCGACCCCTACGGGGAACTTGGAGTACGGCGCGTACGCGTGCGTCATCGCCTCGCGGGCCGCGGCCCGGAGCGCCTCCCAGTCGGGTGCGACCACCTAGGACTCCCCTCGTCGGTAGACCAGGCCGTCGGCCTTGGGCATGCGCAGCCGTTGCGACGCCAGCGAGAGCACCAGCAGCGTGATGAGGTGCGGGGTGAAGAAGACGATGCCCTCGGGCAGCTCCTCGATGCTGAGGAAGCCGACCAGGGCCCCGACTGCGAAGACGCCCGCGAGCACGGCCGCGAGCGACTGGTGGCGGACCGCCTGGTGGACGGCGACCCCTGCCAGCAGCACCGCGATGACGAGGAGCAGCGCCACCACCGCCGTGCTGCTGCGCAACTGGAGCGCGTCGGAGTAGCCAAAGAGCCCGGCGCCCGCGGCGAGTCCGCCGGGCCGCCAGTTGCCGAAGATCAGCGCGGCGAGGCCGATGAACCCGCGGCCACCGGTCTGGCCCTCGCGGTAGATGTTGGCCACGAAGACCAGGAACACACCGCCGAGCCCGGCCAGCGCCCCGGAGATGAGCACGCCGATGTACTTCAACCGGTACACCGGGACGCCGAGGGAGTCCGCGGCCGCTGGGTTCTCGCCGCAGGAGCGCAGCCGCAGCCCGAAAGCGGTGCGCCAGAGGACGAGGTAGGAGATCGGCACCAGCAGCACCGCGAGCAGGGTGAGCACGCCGACCCCGTTGGTCAGCCCCCGGAGCAGGCCGGCCAGGTCACTCACGAAGAACCAGCCCTGCCGCTCCACATCCCCCAGCAGGTCCGGCCCGGAGGAGAGCACGGGGAGCGAGAAGTCCGGCGGCCGGTTGGACATCGGCGGCGACTGACCGGCGCCGCCGCCGGCCGGGTTGTCGGTGTAGAGCAGCTCCGAGAGGAACCGCACCAGGCCGGCGGCCAGGATGTTGATCGCCACACCCGAGACGACGTGGTCGACGCCGAAGGTGACGGTGGCGATGGCGTGCAGCAGCCCGCCGACGGCACCGAACACCAGGCCGGCGGCCACGGCCGCACCCCAGCCCCACTGGTAGCCGGCCCAGCCGGCGCCCCAGGTGCCGAGGATCATCATGCCCTCGAGGCCGATGTTGACCACGCCGGCGCGCTCGGAGAACAACCCGCCCAGGGCGGCCAGGCCGATCGGAACGGCGAGCAGCAGCGCGGCGGCGAACGTCGCCGACGACGTGAGCTCTCGCTCGCCGGAGATCACCCGTGCGAACGAGAACAGCACGACGAGGCCGAGCGCGATCCAGAGCAGCCGGCGGCGTCGGCCACCGCGAACCGACAGGCCGGTGAGCGGCCCGCTGCCGGACCCGGTCTCGGGGACACCGGGAACTCCCATGGTGGTGCTCATGCCTGCGCCCCTTCCGGGTCACCGGGCACGCCCGAGCGGGCACGGCCACCGCCGTCCGGCCCCTCTCCCCCGGGGGTGCCGCCCCCGCCACCTCCCCCGGCCGGTGGCCGGCCGGGTGCCGACGCGCCCGCCCGCTCCGCCGAGCGCAGCGCCAGCCGCCGCGCGATCGAGTTGGCGATGACGACGGCGAGCACGATCGTGCCCTGGATGATCGTGACGACCGAGGACGGGATGTCGGCGAACTGCAGCGGCAGCCCGGCCCGGTCGAGGAACCCGAACAGCAGCGCCGCCAGGGCGATACCCACCGGGGTGTTGCGGCCGAGCAACGCCACCGCGATGCCGAGGAAGCCCAGGCCCGCGGTGAACTCGGTGTCGAACTGGTGCTTGTCGCCGAGCAGTTCGGGCAGCCCCACGAGGCCGGCGATCCCCCCGGACAGCAGCATCGTCTTGAGGACCATGGCCCGGGTGTCGACGCCGCTCGCGGTGGCGGCCGACGGTGACAGGCCGGTGGCGCGCAGGTCGTAGCCGAATCGGGTGCGCTTGAGCAGCACCGCGATCGCGACGCCGACGACCACCGCGACGATGAGGAACCCGAACAGCTCGCTGCGCGGCTCGGCCAGGCCGAGCCCGGTGAGCACGCCGTTGAGGCCCGGGAACCAGCCCGACTCCGGGATCTCGCGGGTGGTCACGATCGACTGGCCGGGCGCGCTGCCCCGCAGCGGGCCGGTGAGCAGGTACGCCGCCGTCCCCAGCGCGATGAAGTTGAGCATGATCGAGCTGATCACCTCGCTCACACCGCGGGTGACCTTGAGCAGGCCGACGATGCCGGCCCAGAGGGCACCGACGACGGCGCCGACGAGGATGATCAGCGCGACGTGCAGCGGGGCCGGCAGCACGACCGCAGCGCCCACCGCGGCGGCGACGACCGTGGCCAGCCGGTACTGGCCCTCGACCCCGATGTTGAACAAGCCCATCCGGAAGGCGACCGAGACGGCCAGGCCTGCGAGGAAGAGCGGGACCGCCCGGTTGATGATCACGACGATGCTCTGGACCTGCTGGGACGGCGAGTCGCCCAGGTCCACCATGATCTGGAAGGCGGCGAACGGGTCCTCGCCGATGAGCGCGATCACGATCGCCGAGATGACCAGGGCGACCAGCACCGCCAGCACGGGGCCCAGCAGTGCCAGGCCGACTCGACGCAGCGCCGTCATGCCGCACCTGCGGCGGTCCGCGCCCCCGTCATGTAGCCACCCAGCTCCTCCGGGGTGACGGTGGAGGGGTCGACCGTGGCCACGAGGGCGCCCCGGAGCATGACGTGGAGGGTGTCCGAGAGCCCGATCAGCTCATCGAGGTCGGCCGACACGAGCACGATGCCCAGCCCCTCGGCACGGGCGTCCTTGAGCAGTTCCCAGATCACCGCCTGCGCGCCGACGTCGACCCCGCGGGTGGGGTGTGCGGCCACGAGCAGCCGTGGCTGGGCGCTCATCTCCCGTCCGACGATCAACTTCTGCTGGTTCCCCCCGGACAGGGCGACGGCCAGCGTGTCGGGTCCAGGGGCGCGGACGTCGTACTCGCCCATGATCCGTTCGGTGTCCGACCGGGCGCTGCGCCGGTCGATGAACACGCCCTTGACGGCCGGTGGGCGGGTCTGGTGGCCGAGGATGCGGTTCTCCCAGAGCGGTGCGTCGAGCAGCAACCCCTGCCGGTGCCGGTCCTCGGGGATGAACCCCATGCCGCCCTCCCGCCGGGCCCGCGTGCTCCACGCGGTGATGTCGTCGCCGGAGAACTCGATCCGGCCACCGGCCAGCGGCCGCAGGCCCAAGATGGCGTCGACGAGCTCGGCCTGGCCGTTGCCCTCGACGCCGGCGATCCCGACGACCTCACCGGCCCGCACGGTCAGGTCGACCGAGTCGACGACGGGCCGCCCGCCCGCCGCGGCCACCGTGACATCGGTGAGCCGGAGCACGACGGTCTCCCGCACGGTCGACGTCCGGGTCTCGGGGGTGGGCAGCTGCGAACCGACCATCATCTCGGCGAGCTGCTTGACCGACGTCGTCCGCGGGTCGGCGATGCCGACCGTCGTGCCCCGCCGGATCACCGTGATGGCGTCGGCGACCCGGCGCACCTCGTCGAGCTTGTGGGAGATGAAGATGACGGTCAAGCCTTCGCGCTTGAGCTCTGCGAGGTTGCCGAACAGCTGGTCGACCTCCTGCGGCACGAGCACGGCGGTCGGCTCGTCGAGGATCAGCGTGGTGGCACCGCGGAACAGCACCTTGGCGATCTCGACGCGCTGCCGGTCGCCGACGCCGAGGTCCTCGACCAGGTCGTCGGGATCCAGATCGAGCGAGTACCGGTCGGACAGCTCGACGATCCGCCGGCGCGCCTCGGCCCGGTCCAGCCGGCCGGCGCGGGTCGGCTCGCTGCCCAGGATGATGTTCTCCAGCACGGTGAAGTTGTCCGCGAGCATGAAGTGCTGGTGGACCATGCCGATCCCGGCCTCGATCGCATCGGCGGGACTGCGGAAGTGGACCTCGTGGCCGTCGAGCAGGATCTGCCCCTCGTCCGGGCGGTGCATCCCGTAGAGGATCTTCATCAGCGTGGACTTGCCGGCGCCGTTCTCCCCGACGATCGCGTGCACCTCACCGCGCCGCACCCGCAGCTCGATGTCCCGGTTCGCGACCACGCCGGGGAAGCGCTTGGTGATGCCCCGGAGCTCGACCGCGTACGGGGTACCCACGGACGGTGAGCCCGCTCCTGACGGTCCGGAGCCGGCACCGGCCGGGCGGTCAGTGGTGGCCATCGGCTCTCCTCGCTCTCGCGGCCGCGGTTCGCGCGGCGCACACGTCCACTCTGCCTGTCCTGGCGGCACGGGATCGACCGGTCGCCGGGCGCGGACGGCCACGGGGACACCAGCCGTCCTGCGGCATGATCCCCCAGCGGCCGCCCGCGGTCGCGGGGCGCCCTCGCGCCGGGCCCGCGGACCACGGCGGCGGGCCCGGGAGCTCGCGCTCCTGGACCCGCCGCCGGGTGTGCCGTGCAGTCGGCGGGCGGGTGCCCGCCGCCGGGTCACGGAGTCGTCGGCACCTCGATCGTGCCGTCGATGATCTGCTGCTGGTACTCGTCGAGCTGCGTCTGGATGTCGTCGATGAAGCCGCCGGTGGTCGCCAGGCCGACACCCTCGTTGGACAGGTCGTACAGGACGTCGGTCCCGCCCTCGACGTTGCCGTCGAGGAAGTCGCCGGCGAAGGACTGCACGGCGACGTCGACGCGCTTGAGCATCGAGGTCATGATCACCGCTTGCAGGGCCGGGTCGTCGACGGTGTTGTACTGGTCGGAGTCGACACCGATCGCGCGCCCTCCCGCCGCGGCGGCGGCCTGGAAGACACCGGTTCCGGAGCCACCGGCGACCTGGAAGACGATGTCCACCCCGCCGCCGTACATTCCGTCGGCCAGGATCCGGGCACGGGCGGGGTCGTTGAAGCCGGTGAGGTCACCCGCCGGAGAGATGTACTGGCTGTTGATGACGATGTCCGGCTTGACCGCCCGGGCCCCGGCCTCGTAGCCGGCCTGGAAGGTCTGGATCAGGGGGACGTCCACGCCGCCGACGAAGCCGATCTGGCCGGTCGTCGTCTTCAGCGCGGCAGCGACACCGGCGAGGAACGACCCCTGCTCCGCAGCGAAGATGAGCCCGGTCACGTTGTCACCCTTGCTGGTGCCGTCGGGCAGCTCGTGGGACCCGTCGACCTGGGCGAACGTGGTGTCCGGGAAGTCCGCGGCGACCTCGGCGATGATGTCGTCGTAGGCGAAGCCCACGGCGATCACCGGGTTGTAGCCCTGCTCGGCCAGCTGGGCGAGCAGCTCCTCCCGGTCGGAGCCGTCCTCGTTCGGCGTGACCTCGCGGTACTCACCGCCGAACTCCTCGATGGCGGCCTCGGCACCGGCGTACGCGGCGTCGTTGAACGAACGGTCTCCGCGCCCGACGGCGTCGTAGGCCAGTCCGATCCTCAGTTCGCCGTCGCCGGCCTCGGTGCTGCCGCTCCCGCTGCCACCACCGTTCTCGTCGCTGGCACAGGCCGCGAGGGCCATGCTGCCGGCCAGCAGCATCGCCGCGGCCTTCATCATCCGCGCTCGGCGCAAGACGATCTCCTCTCTCGGCGGGTCACCCCGACCCGGTCGGTGGGGCGCCTGCAACTTGCGTGGTCCGCGCGTCGCCGCGCCGCCGGCACGGGACACCGGCGGCCGGGGGCGACACGTCTGGGGGGACGCTAGCTGCGGGTGCGCCCGCCCCCGAGCCCTCCGGACGGACCGAGACCCGATCGTTAAGCGCTGAGGGGTTCCGGTCCCGGACGGGGCGGAACCGCCGCGGGCCACCTGCGGGTTAGCGTTCGGGGATGGCGCGCACGGTCCCGGTGGAACGGCTGCGGCCGGCCCTCGTGGCGCTGGTCACGGGTCTGCTCCTGCTCTCGGGCACGCCGTGGGCCGCGGCCGCCCCGGGCACCGACCCCGTCCCCCGCCCGACCGTCGACCTCACCGCGCCGACGCCCACCTCACCCCCGGCGGGGCCGCCGCCGCGGGGCAGCGCGCCCGACGGCAGCGTCGTGGGCGGGGACCGGCTGGGCACCCGCGGGGTGGTCGTCGCCGACGGCGCCCCGCCGCTGCCCGACGGCGTGGGCGCGGCCGGGTGGCTGGTCGCCGACGCGCTCACCGGCGACGTCCTGGCCGCCCGCGACCCGCACGGCCGCTACTACCCGGCGAGCACCCTCAAGACGCTGACCCTGCTCACGCTGGCCCCGCTGCTGCCGCCCGACCGCGTGGTCGAGGGCACGCCCGAGGACGAGAACATCGAGGGCAGCCGGGTCGGCATCGTCACCGGTGGGCAGTACACGGTCGACCTGCTGTTCAAGGGCCTGGTGCTGCAGTCGGGCAACGACGCGGCCAACGCGCTCGCGCGGGCGGCCGGCGGCGTCCCGGTCACCGTCGCGGCGATGAACGAGACGGCGGAGCGGCTCGGCGCGTACGACACGGTGGCGGGCACGCCGTCCGGGCTCGACGTGGCGGGCCAGACGTCGTCCCCCTACGACCTCGCGCTGGTGCTGCGGCAGCTGGTGGCCGACCCGGTCACCGCCGCGGTGCTCACCACACCGACCGCCGACATGCCCGCCGTGGGGGACCGGCCGGGCTTCCAGATCCAGAACCAGAACCCGCTGCTGGGCAGCTACCCCGGCAGCCTGGGCGGCAAGAGCGGGTTCACCGACGCCGCCCGGCACACCTTCGTGGCCGCGGCCGAGCGGGGCGGCCGCCGGCTGGTCGTGACCGTCATGCAGACCGAGCGCCGTCCGGTGCACGAGGCCGCCCAGGCGGCGCTGCTGCTCGACTGGGGCTTCTCCGTCCCGGCGGGCACCGACGGCGTCGGCCGGCTGGTGGAGCCGGGTGAGGTGGGGACGGCGGCCCCGACCACGCCCGCGGAGACCGCACCGGTCACGCCGACCGCGGCCGCGCCGGTCTCCGAGACCGCCGAGGAGTCGACGTCGCCGGTGTGGCTGGGCGCCGGTGCGGCCGTCCTCGCCGTGGTCGCGGTGGGGACGGCGGTCACCGTCCGCCGGCGCGCGAGGACCGGCGCGGGCGCCGGCGCAGCAGCCGCGACCCGGCGACCCCGAGCAGCGCCCCCGCGCTCAGGATCGCCCCCACCACCCGGACCGGGGCCGGCGGCGGCGGAGGGCGCTCCCCCGCCGGAGCCGGAGCGACTGGAGCCGCCGGAGCCGCCGGAGCCGCCTGCTCGCTGACCGGCGGCTGCTCCGGGGCGGGCGCCGGCTCGGCGGCCGCCTGCACCGCCGGTGACGTCGCCGTCCACGCGGCGGTGAAGAAGGCGTAGCGGGCGACGACGTTGATCCACACCAGGATGCCGACCGCGCCGCCGAACGCCGAGGCGGTGACGCTCGTGGAGATCAGCGAGAGGTAGTAGCCGCCGATCAGCTTCAGCGCCTCGAAGCCGAGCGCCCCGAACAGCGCCCCGGGCAGCAGCAGCCGCAGCGGGTGGCTGATCGACGGCACCACCCGCAGCAGCCACAGGAAGACGACGGTGTCGCCGGCGATGGCCAGGGCCAGGCCGAGCACCCAGGTGAGCACGCCGTAGCCGGGGGCGTCGTCGAGGCCGAGGAAGCCGAGCACCCTCGAGGTGGCCTGGGTGACGAAGCCGGTCAGGCCCAGGCTCACCAGCCCGGCGGCACCGAGGGCCACCAGGGCGACCAGGTCCTGGAGGTTGTCGCGGAGGAACTCCGGCGCGTCGACCCGCCCCTTCCAGATGCGCTCCATGCCGAGGCGCAGCTGGTCCATCGTCCGCAGCCCGGCGTACAGGAAGCCGACCAGGCCGAGGACGCCGACGAACCCGGCGGCGTCGATGGCGCCGCGGAGCTGGCGGACGAGCTCCTCGCCGGTCTCCCCCGGCACCGTCTCGCGGATCGCGTCGAACAGCTCCTGCTGCAGCACCGCGTCCCCGGCGAGCACCAGGCCGACGATCGAGGCGACCAGCAGCAGCACCGGGAACAGGCCGAGGAAGGCGAAGTAGGTGACGCCGGCGGCCATGAGGTCGCCCTGCGTGCGCTGGTAGCGGCCGCCCGCGCGGGCGAGGTGGTCGAACCAGCCCCAGCGCCGGCGCACCCGCGTGATGGCGGCGTCGGCCGCGCCGGGGACGCCCGCGACCACCTCGCGCAGCGAGCGCCGCCGGGAGCGCTCGGGCGGGTCGGGGCTCACCCGGGAGAGTCTGGGGCCTGCGCGCGCCGGACGCGCGCCCTTCCTCAGCGGGGCGGGCCGGTGAGCTCGTACTCGCGCGCGACCGTCCAGCCGCCGTCCGGGGTCTGCTCGAACTCGGTGAACGAGGTGACCCGGAACTCCGCCGACAGGTCGGCGAGGCCGCTGTAGGCCAGCTCGAGCATGTCGGTGGGGACGTCGTGGGCGACGGTCACGTGCGGGTGGTACGGGAACGCCAGCGAGCGGGCCAGCGGGCCGCTGCGCACGTCGTTGGCGATCAGCTCGCAGTTGCCGATGCCGCGGGCCACCGCCACGAACACGACGTCGGAGACCGGTGCGAAGGTGCCGGTCCCGGACAGGTGCATGTCGAACGGCGGGTGGCAGCGGGCGACCTGCGCGAGGTGCGCGCTGATCGTCAGCCGCTCGGCCGCCGACACCTGGGTGGGCGGGAGCAACGTCACGTGCGGGGGGACGACGGCGGCCTGCGGGTCGCCGACCTTGGCCCGCCAGTCGACCAGCAGCTGCGCCCAGGGCTCGGGGATCCGGATGATCACACCGAGGACGGCGGACTGCGGCGGGGTGCTGCGGCTGCGCGGGACGAAGGTGTCGTCGTTCACCGCGCACCCGCCGGGGGCAGGAAGCCGACCGCGTCGTACGCCGCGGCCACCGTCTGCGACGCCACCTCGCGGGCGCGCGCGGCCCCGGCCGTGAGCACCTTCTCCAGCTCCGCCGGGTCGTCGAGCAGCTCCTGGGTGCGGCGGCGGACCGGCTCCAGCGCCTCGGTGACGACCTCGGCGAGCTCCTTCTTGAGGTCGCCGTAGCCGCTGCCGGCGAAGTGCTCCTCGAGCGCGGCGACCGGCGTCCCGGACAGAGCGCTGTGGATGGTCAGCAGGTTGCTGACCCCGGCCTTGTTCTCGGGGTCGTAGACGACCTCGCGGCCGGTGTCGGTCACCGCCGAGCGGATCTTCTTCGCCGTCACCTTGGCGTCGTCGAGCAGGAAGACGCAGCCGGCCGGCGGCAGGCTCTTGCTCATCTTCTTGTCCGGCTGCTGCAGGTCGAGGATCTTCGCCGCGCCCGGCGGGATGTAGGGGCTGGGCAGCGTGAAGGTCTGCCCGAAGCGGCTGTTGAAGCGGGTGGCCAGGTCGCGGGTCAGCTCGAGGTGCTGGCGCTGGTCCTCACCGACCGGCACCTGGTCGGCCTGGTAGACGAGGATGTCGGCGGCCTGCAGCACCGGGTAGGTGAAGAGGCCCACCGACGCGCCGGCGGTGCCCTCCCGCTGGCTCTTGTCCTTGAACTGCGTCATCCGGCTGGCCTCGCCGAAGCCGGTCAGGCACTCCAGCACCCAGGCCAGCTGCACGTGCTCCGGGACGTGGCTCTGCACGAACAGCGTGCTGCGGTCGGGGTCGACGCCGAGCGCCAGCAGCTGCGCGGCGGAGACCAGGGTGTTGCGGCGCAGCTCCGCGGGGTCCTGCGGCAGCGTGATGGCGTGCAGGTCGACGACGCAGTAGAACGCCTCGGTCGTCTCCTGCAGGCTCACCCACTGGCGCAGCGCCCCCAGGTAGTTGCCCAGGTGGAACGAACCCGCCGTCGGCTGGATCCCGGAGAGGACACGGGGAAGAGGCACGGAGGCCATCAAACCAGCCCACCGCCCCGGATCGGCCCCGACTCCCCCGACCGGGGACGACGGACAGCCATGCGGGGGACCCTCAGGCGACCGGTGCGGCCGTGCGCACGTCGTCGAGGGCGGCGAGGAAGGCGTCGTCCTCCTCGGGCGTGCCGACCGTCACGCGGATCCCCTCGCCGGCGAACGGACGGGTGATCACCGCCCGCGACTCCAGCGCGGCGGCGAGCTCCGCGGCCTGCTCCCCCACGGGCAGCCACACGAAGTTGGCCTGGCTGTCGGCGACGTCGAGGCCGCGCTCGCGCAGCGCCGCGGTGAGCCGCGCGCGCTCGGCGGTGACCGCGGCGCAGCGCCGGCGCACCTCGTCCTCGCTGGCCAGGGCGGCGACGGCGGCGGCCTGGGCGAGCATCGAGACGCTGAACGGCACGTGGGTCTTGCGCACGGCCTCGGCCACGGCGGGGTCCTCGGCCACCAGGTAGCCGACCCGCAGCCCGGCCAGGCCCCAGGCCTTGGAGAACGTCCGCAGCACCGCCACGTTGGGCCGGCCGCGCATCAGCTCCAGGCCGTCGGGGACGTCGGGGTCGGTGACGAACTCGCGGTAGGCCTCGTCGAGGACGACGAGGGTGCTCGCCGGGACGGCGTCGAGGAAGCGCTCCAGCTCCGCGCGGCGGACCGCCGTCCCGGTGGGGTTGTTCGGGTTGCAGACGAACACCAGGCGGGTGCTGTCGTCGACCGCGGCGGCCAGCGCCTCGAGGTCGTGGGTGTCGGCCGGCCCGCCGGGCCGCCCCGGGACCAGCGGCACCTGGGTGCTGCGAGCGCCGGCGACCTGGGCCAGCAGCGGGTACATCTCGAACGACCGCCAGGCGAAGGCGATGCTCGTGCCGGGGTCGTTGTAGGACTGCGCCAGCTGCTGGCAGAGCATGACCGCGCCGCAGCCGGTCACGACCTGCGCCGGGTCGACGCCGTAGCGGTCGGCGAGCGCCCGGGTGAGGACGACGGCGCCGTTGTCGGGGTAGCGGTTGGTCTCGGCCGCGGCCGCGGCCAGCGCCTGGACGACGGCCGGCAGCGGCGGGAACGCGACCTCGTTGCTGGCCAGCTTCACCGCCCGCTCGACCCCGATCTCACGGGCGACGTCCGCGGGGTTGCGGCCCGGCTTGTAGGCAGGCAGGGCCTGCACCGCGGGGCGTGCGCTGACCACGACGTCCGGCCTCCCTAGGGTTGCGGCATGCGCGTTCTCGTCACCGGCGGCGCCGGGTACATCGGCAGCGTAGTCACGGCCGCCCTGCTCTCGGGCGGCCACGAGGTCACGGTGCTCGACGACCTGTCCACCGGTCACGCCGACGCCGTCCCCTCGGGTGCGGCGTTCGTGCGGGCCGCCCTGCACGAGTCGGGGCCGGTGCTGGCCGACGTCCGCCCCGAGGCGGTGCTGCACTTCGCGGCCAAGAGCCTGGTCGGCGCCTCCCAGCAGGCCCCCGAGGAGTACTGGCGCAACAACGTCGGCGGGACGCTGGAGCTGCTCGAGGCGATGCGCGCGGCCGACTGCCGCCGGATCGTCTTCTCCTCCACCGCGGCGACCTACGGCGAGCCCGAGCAGGTGCCGATCCGCGAGGACGCGCCCACCCGGCCGACCAACACCTACGGGGCGACGAAGCTCGCCGTCGACGGGATGCTGACCTCGTACGCGGTGGCGCACGGGTTCGCCGCGGTGAGCCTGCGCTACTTCAACGTGGCCGGCGCCGCGTTCGGCCTGGGCGAGCGGCACACGACCGAGACGCACCTGATCCCGCTCGCGCTGCAGGTCGCCTCCGGGCAGCGCGACCACCTGACGATCTACGGCGAGGACTACCCGACCGCCGACGGCACCTGCATCCGCGACTACATCCACGTCGAGGACCTCTCCGACGCCCACCTGCTGGCGCTGCCCGCGCCGGCGCCCGGCGAGCACCGCATCTACAACCTCGGCAACGGCACCGGGTTCTCGGTCCAGCAGGTGGTCGACGCCGTCCGTGAGGTCACCGGCCACCCGGTGCCGGTCGAGGTCGGTCCGCGGCGGGCGGGCGACCCGGCGCAGCTGGTCGCCGCGAGCGACCGGATCCGCGCCGACCTCGGCTGGACGCCGCGGCACACCGACCTGACCGGCATCGTGCGCGACGCCTGGGAGATCGCGCAGCAGCGCCGCTAGGCGGTCGCGCCGCTCTCCACGGCGTCGTCCTCGCTGTCGGGCGCGGGCGGACGGCTGACCGAGAGCCGGGCGATCCGCCGTCCGTCGAGCTCGAGGACGGTGAACGTGCGGCCCTCGTGCTCCACGGTGTCCCCGACCTCGGGGAGGCGGCCGAGCACGGCCAGCACGTAGCCGGCGACGGTCTCGTACGGCCCCTCGGGCAAGCGGACGCCGGTGACCTCGGTGAAGTCGTCGAGGTTGAGCAGCCCGTCGACCTCCTGCGGGCCGTCGGGCCGGCCCGCAGGCTGCGGGACGACGTCCGCGTCGTACTCGTCGTAGATCTCCCCGATGACCTCCTCGATGAGGTCCTCGAGGGTGACGATGCCGTCGGTGCCGCCGTACTCGTCGACGACGATGGCCAGGTGCTGGCTCCCCCGCCGCATCTCGCTGAGCGCGACCAGCACCCGGGCCGTCCCCGGCAGCCGGGTGACCTCGCGGGCCAGGTCGCCGACGGTCGCGGCGCGGCCGGCCGGGTGCGAGGGCAGGAACAGGTCGCGGACGTGCACGAAACCGACGACGTCGTCCTGGTCGCGGCCGACGACGGGGTAGCGCGACCAGTTGGAGTCGGCCACGAGCTTGGCCGCCCGGCTGGCGGTCATCCCGGCCTCGAGGAAGGTGACCTCGGTGCGCGGCGTCATCACCTCGCGGACCTCGCGGTCACCGGCGCGGAACACCTCGCCGATCAGCCGCCGCTCGTCGCTGGTGAGCGACTCGTGCGCGGCGACCAGGTCGCGCAGCTCCTCCTGGCTGATCGACTCGCCGCTGGCCCGCGGGTCACCGCCGAGCAGGCGGACCAGCAGGTTGGTGGACTTCGACAGCAGCCAGACGATCGGCCGGAACAGCTTGGCGATGGTGTTCAGCGGCGAGGCGACGGCGAGGGAGAAGCCCTCGGCCCGCTGCAGGGCCAGCCGCTTGGGGGTGAGCTCGCCGACGACGAGGGACAGGTAGCTGATCGCGATCGTGACCAGGACGAGCGCGAGGGTGGTGGCCAGGCCGCTGCTCATCCCGAAGCCCTCGAGCCACCCGGCGACCGGTCGGGCGAGGGTGCTGGCACCGAAGGCCGCGGAGAAGAAGCCGGCGACGGTGACGCCGACCTGCACCGCGGCGAGGAACCGGTTGGGGTCGGCGAGCAGCTTCTCGAGGGCCTGTCCGCGGCGGCCGCGCTCGGACAGCGCACGGACCTGCGACTCCCGGAGCGAGACCAGGGCGATCTCCGCCCCGGAGAAGGCGCCGCCGATCAGCACGAAGACGACGACCATGACGATGTTGAGCCAGACGTCGCTCACCGGCGGCGTGCTCCTCGGGATCGGGTGGTGCGGACCCGTTCCATGCTGCCCGGCGGGGGTGCCCGCGCGCAGCAGGAGACCGGGTGACCCCACTCTCGCGAGCCGGGAGTGACCTCGGTCACACCTGACTCGCCGTGACGCCTCGCCTACCGCTAGTCTCGACGCGGTAACGAATCGTGATCTAGTGCCTCCCGAGGATCTTCCCGTGCACCACTCCCCCAGCGGCCCCACCACCTCCGAGCGCCTCCGGGCGGTGCGCACCTCGTGGTGGCAGCGCGGGGTGCAGCTCCGCGGCAAGATCGCGCCGGTGGTGCTCGTCTGCGGCATCGTGGCCGGGATCGCCCTGGTGCTGCCCGACTACGCCCCCGCCGTCACCAGCTCGGAGGGCGGGCTCGGCGCCGCTGCGGCGTCGTCCGGCGCGGCGACCCCCGAGCAGGACCGGAGCGACGTGGTCACGCTGGGCGTCGACGGCGGGGAGGCCGCGGCCGCCGCGCCCGCCGCCCCGGGGACGACGGAGGCGGCCCCCGCCGCGCCGGCCGAGACGCCCGCGGCGACCACCTCCCCGGAGCCGACGGCGGAGGAGACCAGCCCCGCGGAGACCGCCGCCGAGACGGCGGAGGCCGAGGAGAGCAGCAGCGCCCCGCCGGCGCCCGCGCCGGCGCCGCCCGCCGCGTCGGCGCCCGCGCCCGCCGCCGCCCCCGCCGACCCGAGCGCCGAGGGGCATGTCCTGGCGCTGGTCAACCAGGAGCGCGCCGCGGCCGGCTGCGGCCCGGTCGCCGCCGACGCGGGGCTGGCCGCCGTCGCCCGCGCGTTCAGCGCCGACATGCGCGACCGCGGCTTCTTCTCGCACGTCGACCCCGACGGCCTCTCCCCGTTCGACCGCGGCGACCGCGCCGGCGTCACCGTGCTGGCCGAGAACATCGCCTACGGCCAGCCGGACGCCGCCTCGGTGATGGAGGACTGGATGAACAGCTCCGGTCACCGCGCCAACATCCTCAACTGCTCGCTGACCCGCCTCGGCGTGGGCGTCGCCCAGGGCGCCGGCGGCCCCTGGTGGACGCAGAACTTCGCCTGACCCGGGTCCGTACGGGCGACCACACGCTGAGCGCCCCCTCGGAGGTCTCGAGAGGGCGCTCAGCGTGTGTTCGCCTCACGCAGGCGCCGGGCGCGCAGGGCCAGCAGCCGCGCCACGAGCCGTTGCGGGTGCCGCAGGTCGTCGGCGGTCACGTGCAGGACGACCCAGCCGGCCGCGGTGAGCCGGTTCATCCGCGCTCGGTCGGCGAGGAACGCCGCCCGCTCGCCGTGCCACAGCCCGTCGTACTCGACGGCGATCTTCAGGTCGGGGTAGGCGAAGTCGACGCGGGCGACGAAACCGTCGTCGTCGAACACGCGGAACTGCACCACGGGTGGTAGGCCGGCCCGCACCAGCAGCAACCGGAGCCGCGTCTCCTGCGGGGACTCGGCGAACCCGTCCGCCAGGGCCACCGCCTGGCGGGCCCGCGCACTCCCCCGGCAGGGCGGCAGCTCCGCCGCCGCCGAGCGCACCGGGTCGAGCCGCACGACGCCCTCGTGCACGAGGCGGTCGAGCAGCACCACCGCCTCGTCGAGGGGCGTGAACCGGGCCAGGTCGACGGCGGTGTCCTCCGGCGAGGTGCACCGCCACAGCCCCCGCCGCACGAGCGCCCGGCCGGGCAGCAGCGACCGGACGGCGACGCCCGGGCCGGCGTTCCACCGGCGCCCGACCGGCAGCACCACCTCGACCGGGTCGTCGGGACCGGCGATGTCCCTCGCGCCCCACAGGAGCGCTGCACTGCGCCCGCCGAAGCCGGCGCCCGTCGGCAGCGCCAGCCCCACGGCGGCGACCAGCAGCCGGTGGGTCAGGGGCAGTTCGGCGTCGGCGTAGACGTCCTGGCGCACACGGCGCCAGGCCGAGCTGCGCAGCTGCTTGGCCGTGAGCAGGCCACGCGCGACGACGTCGGTCCCCCGGAACACCGTGCCGCGGAGCTGGGGCGGACGGGCCGGCGGGACGGGCACCAGGAGACTGTCCTGCACGGACGAGCCCACCGGCGGCGTCGTCCACAGGGCGAGAACACGTCAGCGGCCCCCTCGGACGAACCGAGAGGGCCGCTGACGTGTCGTCGAGCGCTGGCGCGTCAGGCCATGGCCTTCTGCAGGTTGCTGTCGATCGCGGCGAGGAAGTCCTGGGTGTTGAGCCAGGGCTGGTCCTTGCTGATCAGCAGCGCGAGGTCCTTGGTCATCTGGCCGCCCTCGACGGTGTCGATGCAGACCTTCTCCAGGGTCTCGGCGAACCGGGTGACCTCGGGGGTGCCGTCGAGCTTGCCGCGGTGCGCCAGGCCCCGGGTCCAGGCGAAGATCGACGCGATCGGGTTGGTCGACGTCTGCTCGCCCCGCTGGTGCTGGCGGAAGTGGCGGGTCACCGTGCCGTGCGCGGCCTCGGCCTCGACGGTGCGGCCGTCGGGGCTCATCAGCACCGAGGTCATCAGGCCCAGCGAGCCGAAGCCCTGCGCGACGGTGTCGGACTGGACGTCGCCGTCGTAGTTCTTGCAGGCCCAGACGTAGCCGCCCTCCCACTTGAGGGACGCGGCGACCATGTCGTCGATCAGCCGGTGCTCGTAGGTGATGCCGGCCTTCTCGAACTGGTCCTTGAACTCGGTCTCGAAGACCTCCTGGAACAGGTCCTTGAACCGGCCGTCGTAGGCCTTGAGGATCGTGTTCTTGGTGGAGAGGTAGACCGGGTACTGGCGGTTGAGCCCGTAGTTCATCGAGGCCCGGGCGAAGTCGCGGATCGACTCGTCGAGGTTGTACATCGCCATCGCGACACCGCCGCCGGGCGACTGGAACACCTCGTGCTGGATCGGCTCGCCGCCGTCCTTGGGCTGGAAGGTAATCGTCAGCGTCCCCTCGCCGGGGAACTTGAAGTCGGTGGCGCGGTACTGGTCACCGAACGCGTGACGGCCGACGACGATCGGCTTGGTCCAGCCGGGCACCAGCCGCGGCACGTTGGACATGATGATCGGCTCGCGGAAGATGACGCCGCCGAGGATGTTGCGGATCGTGCCGTTCGGCGACCGCCACATCTTCTTGAGGCCGAACTCCTCGACCCGCGCCTCGTCGGGCGTGATCGTCGCGCACTTGACGCCGACGCCGTGCTTCTTGATGGCGTTGGCGGAGTCGATGGTGATCTGGTCGTCGGTCTCGTCGCGCTTCTCGATGCCCAGGTCGTAGTACTCGAGGTTCACGTCGAGGTACGGGAGGATCAGCTGGTCCTTGATGAACTGCCAGATGATCCGGGTCATCTCGTCACCGTCGAGCTCGACGACGGTGCCCTCGACCTTGATCTTGCTCACGTCGGGTCTTCCCTCTCTGCAGCTCTGACCGGTGCGGTCAGAGGTCGGCTACGTCAGCCTGCTTGGCGCGCACGGCCTCGGCGGCCTCGCGCAGCCCGGCCAGCTCGCTCTCGGACAGGTCGCCCTCGACCACCCGGCGCACGCCCTCGCGGCCGATCTCGGCCTCGACGCCCAGGTACACCCCGGAGATGCCGTACTCGCCGTCCACCCACGCGCAGACCGGCATGACGGCGCCGGAGTCCTCCATGACCGCGCGCGCCATGCGGGCCGCGGCGGCCGAGGGGGCGTAGTAGGCCGAGCCGGTCTTGAGCAGCGCCACGACCTCGGCGCCGCCGTTGCGGGTGCGGTCGACCAGGTGGTCGATGCGGTCCTGGGCCAGCACGTCGGACAGCGGCTTGCCGTCGACGGTGCAGCGCGAGGGCACCGGCACCATCGTGTCGCCGTGCGAGCCCAGGGTCAGCGTCTGCACCGAGCCGACCGGGACGCCGAGCTCCTCGGCGACGTTGTTGCTGAACCGGGCGGTGTCCAGCATGCCCGCCTGCCCCATCACCCGGTTCTTGGGGAACCCGGTGGCCAGCTGCGCGAGCGCGGTCATCTCGTCGAGCGGGTTGGACACGACGATGACCACCGCGTCGGGCGAGGTGCGGGCGATGTTCTCGGCGACCGACCGGACGATCTTGGCGTTCGTCTCGATCAGGTCCATGCGGCTCATGCCGGGCTTGCGCGGCAGGCCGGCGGTGATGACGACGACGTCGGAGTTCTCGGTGCCCTCGTAGGAGCCCCCGCCGACACCGACGACCTTCGTCTCGAAGCCCTCGATGGGCCGCGACTGGTTCATGTCCAGGGCGAGGCCTTCCGGCTTGCCCTCCACGATGTCGGTCAGCACGACGGTCTCGAAGATGTCGTACTCCGCGAGCCGCAGAGCGGTGGTGGACCCGTAGAAACCGGCGCCGACGACGGTGACCTTGCCCGACCGGGACTTCTCAGCCATGGCGGTCAACCTATCGCCGGGTCCCGGCGCGCGCCCGAGGGGGCCCTCAGCCGCCCGGGATCGCCAGCGCGATGACCGCCAGCGCCAGGCCCGTGCCGCCCATCAGCAGCACGTCGACCGACCGGCTGCGGACCGCGAGGAAGCCGACCATGCGCACCGGCAGCAGCAGCCGCAGCACCGCCCCGGCGACCACCGCGAGGCCGGTCACCAGCAGCCCGGCCCGCCAGTGCTCCACCGTCACCAGCAGCAGCCCGACGCCCACGCCGGTCAGCACCGCCAGCAGCGGCAGCTGCCGCAGCAGGCCGGCGAGGAACGGCCGGCGGACGTAGAGGGGCGGCCGGGTCATCAGGCGGAGAGCACCTCCACCGCGGCCGCCTGCTCGGCCGCCGAGACCACGTTGGCCAGCAGCATCGCGCGGGTCATCGGCCCGACCCCGCCCGGGTTGGGCGCCACGTGGCCGGCCACTTCGACGACGTCCAGGGCGACGTCCCCGGCGATCTTGCCGTCCACCCGGCTGACGCCGACGTCGAGGACGGCGGCACCCGGCTTGACGATCTCCCGCGTGACCAGCCCGGGCACGCCGGCAGCGGCGACCACGATGTCGGCGCTGCGCACGTGCGCGGCCAGGTCGCGGGTGCCGGTGTGGCAGAGGGTCACGGTGGCGTTCTCGCTGCGCCGGGTCAGCAGCAGCCCCAGCGGCCGGCCGACCGTGATGCCGCGGCCCACGACCACGACCTCGGCGCCGGCGATCGGGACGTCGTAGCGCCGCAGCAGCTCGACGATGCCCACCGGCGTGCACGGCAGCGCGCCCGGCACGTTGAGCACCAGCCGGCCGAGGTTGACCGGGTGCAGCCCGTCGGCGTCCTTGGCCGGGTCCATCGCCTCGAGGACGGCGTACTCGTCGACCTGGTCGGGCAGCGGGAGCTGGACGATGTAGCCGGTGCAGGCCGGGTCGGCGTTGAGCTCGGCGACGACCGCGAGGACGTCGGCCTGCGTCGCGGTCGCCGGCAGCTCGCGCTGGATGCTCGCGATGCCGACCTCGGCGCAGTCCTTGTGCTTGGCGTTGACGTACCAGCGGCTGCCGGGGTCGTCGCCGACGAGCAGCGTGCCGAGCCCGGGGCGGCGCCCGGCCGCGGCGAGCGCTGCCACGCGCTCGGTGAGCTCGGTGCGGATCGCCGCAGCGGTGGCCTTGCCGTCGAGGATCGTCGCGGGCACGAGCGACAGTGTGCCGGAGACGGCGCCGGAGGAGCGTTCGCGGCCCTAGGCTCCGGGGGTGCGGGCCGCGTCCCCGCCCCGACCCCGCTGGAGGAGCCACCACATGACCGAGCGCGAACAGACCCCGTACCAGCCGGGGAACCGGTCCGCGCCGCCCCCGCCGCCGCCCGCCCGCGACGAGTCGTGGCGCGAGTCGACCACGCCCGGCATCCAGCCGGTGAGCGGTGGCTCGTCGGTCGGGTCGGGCGCCCACGGCTACGCCGGCCCGGGCGAGAGCTACTACACGACCCCGCAGTACTCGACCCAGCCCGTGGCGGTGCGCAAGGGCGACGCCTTCGCGGCCCTGCTGCTCATCCTCGCCGGCATCGCCGCCGGCGTGAGCCTGCTGCTGTCCTGGCTGCCGGGGGACGACACCCGCGGCTGGGACATCCTGCGCCGGGCCTTCGACACCCTGGGCGAGGGCGTCGGCGAGCTGTTCAGCTCCGGCTTCTGGCAGCCGATGGCGGTCCTGCTCGGCGGCGGCGTCCTGTTCGTGCTCGGCCTGCTGATGCTGATCCCGGCCAAGGCGCACCGCTTCCTGGGCCTGCTGGCGCTGCTGGTCAGCTTCGCCGTCATCGCCGGTGTGCTGGTGCCGCTCGCCGACCGGGGCTGGTCGCTGGGCGACTTCCGCATCGGCTTCTGGTTCGCGATCGCCGTCGGCGTCCTGGGCCTGCTGGGTTCGCTGAAGGCGCTGCTCTCCGGTCCGAAGTACAAGTCGGCCAGCTCGACGTAGGCCCCCTCCCGGGGCCCGCGCCGAGCGTGCGAGGCGTGGGGAGGAGGGGGTCCTTCCTCAGTGGGCGAAGTGCCGGGTGCCGGTCAGGTACATCGGGACGCCGGCCGCCGCCGCCGCGGCGATGACCTCCTCGTCGCGCACCGACCCACCCGGCTGGACGACGGCGCGCACGCCGGCCTCGAGCAGCACCTGGAGGCCGTCGGCGAACGGGAAGAACGCGTCGGAGGCGGCGACGGCCCCGGCCGCCCGCTCCCCCGCCCGCGCCACGGCCAGCCGGGCGGAGTCCACCCGGTTCACCTGGCCCATGCCGACGCCGACGGTCGCCTTGTCGTGCGCCAGCAGGATCGCGTTGCTCTTCACCGCGCGCACCGACCGCCAGGCGAAGACGAGGGTGTCCAGCTCGGCGGCGTCCACCGGCTCGCCCGCGACCAGCGTCCACGTCGTCGGGTCGTCGCCGGGCGCGTCGATCCGGTCGAGGCTCTGCAGCAGCAGCCCGCCGCTGACCGGGCGCATCTCGGCGCCCGCGCCCGGGACGTGCGGCAGCCGCAGCAGCCGGATGTTCTTCTTCGCCGTCAGCACCCCGAGCGCGTCGTCGGTGAACGACGGCGCGACCACCACCTCGGTGAAGACCTCGGAGATCTGCTCGGCCGTGGTCAGGTCGACCTCGCGGTTGGCCGCGATCACCCCGCCGAACGCCGAGACCGGGTCGCACGCGTGGGCCTTGCGGTGCGCCGCGGCGATGTCCGGGCCGACGGCGATGCCGCACGGGTTCGCGTGCTTGATGATCGCCACGCACGGGTCCTCGTGGTCGTGGGCGGCCCGCCAGGCGGCGTCGGTGTCGACGTAGTTGTTGTAGGACATCGCCTTGCCGTGCAGCTGCTCGGCCTGCGCCAGCCCCGGGTTGAACCCGCGGTAGAGGGCGGCCCGCTGGTGCGGGTTCTCGCCGTAGCGCAGGACGTCGGCCCGCTCCCAGGTGGCGCCGACCCAGGCCGGGAAGCCGGTCTCGTCGTCGGGTGCGAGCACGTTGCCCATCCACGAGGCGACGGCGAT
Source organism: Geodermatophilus sp. SYSU D00691 (assembly GCF_054050275.1). Classification (NCBI taxonomy): domain Bacteria; kingdom Bacillati; phylum Actinomycetota; class Actinomycetes; order Geodermatophilales; family Geodermatophilaceae; genus Geodermatophilus; species Geodermatophilus sp. SYSU D00691. The sequence goes on along the minus strand of NZ_JBJGYZ010000016.1, from coordinate 31,008 downwards.
GTCGTAGGTGGCGGTGTGCCGGAACGCCGCGGCCGCCAGGCGCTGCCGCTCGGCCAGGGAGAACCCGCCCGCGGCCGCCGCGGCGAGCACGTCGCCGTAGCGGGCGGGATCGACGACCACGGCGACCGACGGGTGGTTCTTCGCCGCCGCGCGCACCATGGCCGGCCCGCCGATGTCGATCTGCTCGACGCACTCGTCGGGCGCCGCACCGGAGGCCACCGTCTCGGTGAACGGGTAGAGGTTGACCACCACCAGGTCGAACGGCGCGATGCCGAGCTCCTCGAGCTGGCCGCGGTGCTCGGCCTTGCGCCGGTCGGCGAGGATCCCGGCGTGCACCGCGGGGTGCAGCGTCTTCACCCGGCCGTCGAGGCACTCGGGGAAGCCGGTGACCTGCTCCACCGGCGTCACCGGGACGCCGGCCTCGGCGATCCGCCGCGCCGTCGCGCCGGTGCTGACCAGCTCGACACCGGCCGCGGCCAGCCCGCGGGCCAGCTCCTCGATGCCCGTCTTGTCGTAGACGCCGAGCAGGGCGCGGCGGATCGGCGTGCGGTCGGTCATCGGCTGGTCTCCCTCGTCGCGTGCTCGGTGACGAGTCGCGCCACCGTCCCCACCAGGAGCTCGCGCTCCACGATCTTGATGCGTTCGTGCAGGCTCGCCTCGTCGTCCCCCGGCTCGACCGGCACCTCGCGCTGGGCGAGCACCGGGCCGGTGTCGACGCCGGCGTCGACGAGGTGGACCGTCGAACCGGTGACCGCCACGCCGGCGGCGAGCGCGTCGCGCACGGCGTGCGCGCCCGGGAAGGCCGGCAGCAGGGCGGGGTGGGTGTTGATCAGCCGGCCGCCGAACGCCTCGAGCACGGCCGGCCCGACGATCTTCATGAAGCCCGCGGAGACGACCAGGTCCGGGCCGTGCTCGGCGATCGCCGCGGCGAGGGCACGGTCCCACGCGGCGCGGTCGGTGTGGTCGCGCAGGGCGGTGACGAACGTCGGCAGGCCGCGCCGGCGCGCGTGCTCGAGGCCGGGAGCGTCCCGGTCGGCACCGACGGCGACGACCGCGGCCGGGTAGCCGGGGTCGTCGGCGGCGTCGAGCAGGGCGGCGCACAGCGAACCGGTCCCCGACAGCAGGACGACGACCCGCGCCCGCGGGAACGACTCGGGTGCGGGCACGACGAAACCTTAGTGCGGCCGCTCCCGGACCCTCGCCCCCGGTGAGCGCCACCGGGCCACCGCCGCTGCCAGCGCCGCGGCGATGCCCGCCTGCGCCGCGACGGCCACGCCCGTGGCCAGGGCCGGCGCGCCCACCTCGGCCAGGGCGCCGTCGCCCAGCGAGGCCCCGGCCAGCCACACCACCACCGCGGACGCGAGCCCCAGCAGCACGCCGGCGAGCACGCCCCACAGCCCGGCCACGACCGCACCGCCGTCCCGCGGGCCCAGCCGGCGGCCGACCACCACCCCGGTGACGAGCCCGCCCAGGGCGGGCACGGCCTGGGAGACGAAGGCGAGCAGCGGCACCGCCTGGGTGTCGGGCAGCGCGGCCAGCATCGGCAGCGCGGGGACGGCACCCAGGGTGACCCCGTGCACCGAGACCGCCGTGCCGCTGCCGACGACGAACCCCGGGCCGGCGGCGAGGCCCAGCACGGCGGCCGCGGCGTTGGGCAGCAGCAGCACCGCGAGCCCGAGCAGGCCGGCCGCACCGGCGGCCGCGCCACCGAGCTCGCCGGAGACCGCGGCGTAGCCGCGGGTGTCGCTGGCGAGGGCCACCCCGACCACGGCGGTGCACAGCGCGAGCAGCGCCCAGCCGCCCGCCAGCACCGCGCGCAGCACCGGCCGCGCCGCGCCGGGCAACCGGTCGAGCGCGGCGTCGAGGTCGCCGGACTCCCGCAGCACGCCCCAGCCGCCCGCGACCAGCGACAGCAGCAGGGCGCCGAGCCCGGTCCGCAGCAGGTCGACGCCCACGTCGGGGTCGTCGAGCACCACACCGAGCAGCAGGGTCAGGACGGTGTGGACCGCGACCAGCGCCGCGATCGTCACCCCGACCGCCCGGCCCGACGTCGTCCCGGCGAGGTGGACGGCGAGCCGTCCCGCCCGGGCCAGGCCCCAGGCGATGGCCGCCGTCAGCAGCAGCGGCGCCAGCCGCAGCGGGCCGCCGGGCAGCGTGAGCTCGGACCCCTGCGCGAGGAGCCACAACCGGCCCGCGAGCGCGCTCGAACCGCCCACCGACAGCCCGCCGCCGGGGTCGAGCGTCCCGACGACGACGACCGCGACGCCCAGCCCGACGAGGCCCAGGAGGGACACCGCCGCCGCGGCCAGCGCCGCCCACACCGGGCCCCGGGCGAGACCGTGGTCGGCCCTGGAGTCGGGACGGCGGTCCACGACCGGTGCCCGTGGGGTGGATGAGGCCATGCCCCCACTGTCCCAAGGCCGCGCCGCCGACGGGAGCGCACGCGCCGACGGGCCGACAACGACCGACCGCCGGCGGCCCGAGGGCCACCGGCGGTCGGCGGAGGAGCGGTGCGGAGCTCAGGCGGTCGTCGGACCGCTCGGCCCCTGGGCGGGACCGGAGCCCGACGCGGTGGAGCCGCCCTGCGGACCGCTCGGCCGGCCGTACGGCGGCGGGGGCGGCGTGCCCGGGCCGGTGGCACCCGGACCGCCGGGGACCGGGCCGGGCCCGGTGTGCGACGGCGGCGGGTTGTACGAGTGCTGCGGCGGCTGACCGTAGGACGGCGGCGGAGGGGCGGGTTGCCCGTACTGCTGGCCGGGCGCACCCCCCTGCGGGGCACCGCCGAACGAGCCGGGCAGGTTCGGCGCCTGCTGGTTGGCCCACTGGGCGGCGTTGGCCAGGTTGCCCGGCAGCGCCGGCCGGTTCTTCAGCTCCGGCAGCACCGAGAGGAAGGCGAAGACGGCGATCGCCAGCGCCACCAGGAACCCGAGCAACGCGAAGATCGAGAAGCCGGCGTCGAAGGTGTTGATCCACTCGAAGAGCACGAGCAGCGCACCGAGCGCGGCCAGGCCCACGGTGATCCAGCCCCGCGGGAAACCGAGCTTCACCTCGTAGAAGGCCGGCAGCAGCGCCCAGATGGTGGCCAGCAGGAACAGCACGAACGCCGTGCTCACCAGACCCCGGCTGAAGCCGTTCACGGTGAAGCCGGTGAAGAACTCGTCGCTGAAGTCGTACCAGGGGAACAGCGAGAGGATCAGGAACACCAGGGTGCCGCCGGCGATGACGTAGTCCGCCATCTTCAGCTTCTTGGCGTCGAAGGAGACCCCGCCGCCGGTGCCCGCGGGCTGCGCGTAGGGGTTGTACCCCGCCTGGCCCGGCTGCTGCGGGGGGTACCCCGGCGGCGGGCCGTAGGACGGCTGGCCGGGCTGCGGCTGGCCGGGATAGGGCTGGCCGGGCTGCGGCTGCCCCGGCTGACCGTAGGACGGCTGCCCCGGCGCGGGCGGCGGGAACCCGGGCTGCTGCCCGTAGCCGGGCTGCCCGCCCTGGGGCGGCGGCCCGTACCCGCCCGGCGGCTGCGGGGGCTGACTGGAGGTCATGACGGGGGTCTCCTCGGTAGTGACAGGCTTGCGGAGCGCATGGTGTCGGCCCTGCTCGCCCGGCGCAACTGTGCCGCGCCAGTCGTCCCCCGTCCGTGACACGCCGCTGCCCGGCGCCCCAGGGGGACGCCGGGCAGCGGGTGCGATGGAGCGGCTACGCGACGATGTCGCGCATCAGCCGGGCGGTCTCGGACGGCGTCTTGCCGACGCGGACGCCGGCGGCCTCGAGGGCCTCCTTCTTGGCCTGGGCGGTGCCGGCCGAGCCGGAGACGATCGCGCCGGCGTGGCCCATGGTCTTGCCCTCGGGCGCGGTGAAGCCGGCGACGTAGCCGACGACCGGCTTGGTCACGTTGGCCTTGATGAAGTCGGCGGCCCGCTCCTCGGCGTCCCCACCGATCTCGCCGATCATCACGATCGCCTCGGTCTCCGGGTCGTCCTGGAACGCCTGGAGGCAGTCGATGTGGGTGGTGCCGATGACCGGGTCGCCGCCGATGCCGACGCAGGTGGAGAAACCGATGTCCCGGAGCTCGTACATCATCTGGTAGGTCAGCGTGCCCGACTTGCTGACCAGGCCGATCTTGCCCTGCTTGGTGATGTTGGCCGGGATGATGCCGGCGTTCGAGCGCCCGGGGCTGATCAGCCCGGGGCAGTTCGGGCCGATGATGCGGGTCGAGCCGCCCTGGGCGTGCGCCCAGAAGTAGGTCGAGTCGTGCACCGGGATGCCCTCGGTGATGACGACGGCCAGCCCGATCTGGGCGTCGACGGCCTCGATGACGGCGCCCTTCGCACCGGCCGGCGGCACGAAGATCACGCTGACGTCGGCGCCGGTCTCCTTCATCGCCTCGGCGACGGAGCCGAACACCGGCACGGTGCCGCCGTCGAACTCGACGCTCTCGCCGGCCTTCTTCGGGTTGACGCCACCGACGATGGCGGTCCCGGAGGCGAGCATGCGCTGGGTGTGCTTGCGCCCCTCCGAGCCGGTCATGCCCTGGACGATGACCTTGCTGTTCTCGTTGAGGAAGATCGACATCTCTTCAGGTCCTGTCTTCAGGAGGCCGGAGCGGCCCCTTCCAGGGGCCCGCCCCGAGCTCGCGAGGGGTGGGGAGGAAGGGGTTCTTCGTCAGGCGGCGGCGAGCTCGGCGGCCCGCCGGGCGGCGCCGTCCATCGTGTCGACCACGGTCACGAGCGGGTGGTTGGCCTCGGCGAGGATCCGCCGGCCCTCCTCCACGTTGTTGCCGTCGAGGCGGACGACCAGCGGCTTGGTCGCCTCGTCCCCGAGCAGCTGCAGCGCGTGCACGATGCCGTTGGCGACGGCGTCGCAGGCGGTGATGCCGCCGAAGACGTTGACGAAGACGCTCTTCACGGCGGGGTCGGACAGGATGATGTGCAGCCCGTTGGCCATGACCTCGGCCGAGGCGCCGCCGCCGATGTCCAGGAAGTTGGCCGGCTTGACGCCGCCGAACTCCTCGCCGGCGTAGGCCACGACGTCGAGGGTGCTCATGACCAGGCCGGCGCCGTTGCCGATGATCCCGACCTCGCCGTCGAGCTTGACGTAGTTGAGGTCCTTCTCCTTGGCGGCGGCCTCGAGCGGGTCGGCCGACGCGGTGTCCTCGAGCGCGGCCCGGTTGTCGTGCCGGAAGGCGGCGTTGTCGTCGAGGGTCACCTTCGCGTCGAGCGCGAGGACGGTGCCGTCGGGCGCCTTGGCCAGCGGGTTGACCTCGACCAGCGTGGCGTCCTCCTTCTGGAAGACCTCCCACAGCCGCTGCGCGATCGCGATCGCCTGGTCGCGGACCTCGGCGGGGAAGTTCGCGGCGTCGACGATCTCGGCGGCCTTGGCCTCGTCGACGCCCGTGGTGGCGTCGACCGGGATGCGGGCCAGCGCCTCGGGGCGCTCGACGGCGAGCTGCTCGATCTCCATGCCGCCCTCGCGCGAGGCCATCGCCAGGAAGGTGCGGTTGGCCCGGTCGAGCAGGTAGGAGAAGTAGTACTCCTCGGCGATGTCGCTGGCCTGGGCGACCATCACGCGGCGGGTGATGTGGCCCTTGATGTCCAGCCCGAGGATGTCCTGCGCCCGCGCCCGGGCGTCGTCGGCGTCGTCGGCCAGCTTGACGCCGCCGGCCTTGCCGCGGCCACCGACCTTGACCTGCGCCTTGACGACGACGGTCTGCCCGATCTCGCGGGCGATGGCCTCCGCCTGCTCGGGCGTCTCGGCCACGCCGCCGGGGAGCACGGGCACGCCGTGCGATGCCAACAGGTCACGCGCCTGGTACTCGAAGAGATCCACGAACGAGCACCGTAGCTCTCCCGCAACCGGCCCGCCGCACCGGCGGGGGCACAGGTGGGCCGGGTCACAGGACGCCTCGGGAGCTACTCGCGCGTAACCACGGCGCGGCCTGCGCGTTGGGAGGGTGGGCCGCGTCGCGGCGGCCCGGTCCCCGACGACGAGGAGCCCCGCCCGTGCGCCGAGCAGCCACCGCCGCCGTGACGTCCCTGGTGGTCGCCGGGGGGACCGTGGCCCTCGCCACCCCCGCCGCGGCGGCCGAGATCGTGCCGCGCGACCTGACGATCACCGTGACCGGGCTGGGGCCGGAGAACCGCACCTGCTCGATCGACGCCGACCTCTACGTGCCGCCCGGCGTCACCGCCGCGGACCCCGGGCCGGCGCTGCTGGCCACCAACGGCTTCGGCGGCACCAAGGCCGACCAGGCCGGCTTCGCCCAGGGCTTCGGCGAGCTCGGCTACGTGACGCTGTCCTACACCGGCCTCGGCTTCGTCGACGGCGACCTCTGCCCGATCACCCTGGACGACCGCGAGCACGACGGCGCCGCCGCCGGCCAGCTGCTGCGCTTCCTCGGCGGGGACCGGTCGATCACCGCGGTGGACGACGCCACGGGGGAGCCGGTGCACGTCGACCAGGTGATCCGCGAGGACGCCCGGACCGGCACCCCGCACGACCCCGCGGTCGGCATGATCGGCGGCTCCTACGGCGGGCAGGTGCAGTTCGCCGCCGCCGCCGTCGAGCACGCCGCGGGCACCGACCGGCTCGACGCGATCGTGCCGATGATCACCTGGAACGACCTGGCCTACTCGCTGAACCCGGACAACGGCTCCCTGCCCGGCGGCACCGCCCGCAGCGGCTCGGTGAGCTACGCCGACAGCGGCGTCTTCAAGTACCAGTGGTCGCTGCTGTTCACCACGCTCGGCGTCGTCAACGGCGTCCAGGACCTGCAGGCGCTCGCCGACCCCGCCCGGCTCTCCGCCTTCGTCGACCGGAACTGCGGCAACTTCGACCCGCCGGTCTGCCGGGCCCTGCTGGAGGTGGCCGCGCTCGGGTACGCCACCCAGGAGTCGATCGACTTCCTGCGCTCCAACTCGGTGGCGAGCTACCTCTCCGACGTCCGGGTGCCCACGCTGATCGCCCAGGGGCAGGCCGACACCCTGTTCAACCTGCAGGAGTCGGTGGCGACGTACACGGCGCTGAGGAACCAGGGCACGCCGGTGGCGCTGCAGTGGCAGTCGTGGGGGCACAGCGCCTCGACGCCGGTGGCCGGCGAGCTCGACGAGCGCGATCCCGAGAACTCCTTCCAGGGCCGGCAGGTGATCGCCTGGTTCGACCACTGGGTGCGCGGCGAGGGTCCGCGCCCCCGCCTGGACTTCACGTACTTCCGCGACTGGGTGTTCGAGGCGACCGGCGACGTCGCGCGCGCCTACGCGTCGGCGCCCCGCTTCCCCGTCGGGACGCAGCGGACGCTGTTCCTCTCCGGCGACGGCGCCCTCGTGCCGGACCGCACCGCGGTGCTGCCGGGGTCGCGCTCGTACGGCAGCGTCGCGCCGGTCGGCCCGAACTACACCGAGACGTCGTTCCTCGACCAGACCGGGCCGGTGACCGATCCGCCCGGCACCGCGATCCGGTTCGAGAGCGCGCCGCTGAGCCGGCCGCTCGACGTCGTCGGCTCGCCGCAGCTCACGGTGCAGCTGGACTCCCCCGCCGCGCTCACCCAGGCGGCCGGGCCCGGCGGGCAGCTCGTCGTCTTCGCCAAGCTCTACGACGTGGGGCCGGACGGGGTCGTGGAGCTGCCGCACCGGCTGGTGTCGCCGGTGCGGGTCACCGACGTCACCCGGCCGGTGACGATCGAGCTGCCCGGCATCGTGCACCGGTTCGAGCCCGGTCACCGGCTCGCCGTCGTCCTCGCCGGGGGCGACCTCGCCTACCGGGGGTCGACGACGCCGCAGCCGGTGACGCTGACCACCGGGCCGGGCCGGGTGCAGCAGCTGACCTTGCCGGTCACGCCGTGACCGCGCGGATGAGCTGGCCGCTAGGCGCCGGCGGGGGCCCCGACGTGGTCGCGGACCCAGTCGACGATCTCGGTGGTCGTGGCGCCGGGCGTGAAGATGCGGGCCACCCCCATCCGCTCGAGCTCGGGGATGTCCTCGTCCGGGATGATCCCGCCGCCGAAGACCACGACGTCGTCGACGCCCCGCTCGCGCATGAGCTCGGTCAGCCGCTCGAAGAGCGTCATGTGCGCCCCGGAGAGGACTGACAGGCCGACGGCGTCGGCGTCCTCCTGGACGACGGTCTCCACGATCTGCTCCGGCGTCTGGTGCAGGCCGGTGTAGACGACCTCCATGCCGGCGTCGCGCAGGGCGCGGGCGACGACCTTGGCACCGCGGTCGTGCCCGTCGAGGCCGGGCTTGGCGACGACCACCCGGATGCGTTCTTCAGCCACGAGGGCACTGTAGGGCCGGGGGTGCCACCGGTCACCCTCCGGCGCCGGCCGGCGCCCGCCGGAGCCGCCAGGCCAGCACGGTGAGCAGCGCGTAACCCACGCCGGCGACGACGAGGCCGGCACCCGGGACGGTCCACTGCAGCTCGTCGGAGGTGAGGGCGTCGCGGACGCCGGTGAGGCCGGCGGCCAGCACCGCGACGGCCAGCGCCAGCAGCCCGCCGACGGCGGCCAGCCGGGGCCGCAGCGAGGGCGCCACCACCGAGCACAACACGATCGCGCCGGCCAGCAGCAGGCCGCCGAGCAGCGCCAGGCCGGGCCGCTCGAGCAGGGCCTGCGGCCCCTCCTGGGTGACGACCGTCTCCAGACCGGTGGCCGGGTCGGTGACGAGGCGGTCGGGGACGTCGGCGGCGGGCAGCGTCATGCACAGCACGGTGAGGACGCCGAGCAGCACCGAGCCGCCGGCCAGCGCCGCCCGCAGGGGGTCGAGGGTGCCGTTGTCCTCCATGACCGTGCGCCCCCAGGCCGCCGCGGCGACGACGCCGGCGAGCACGGTCAGCCCGAGGGAGACGGCGCCGAGGACCCAGCCGGCGCCGATCTCGACGGTGCTGGTGAGCACCCGCTCGCCGGCCAGCACCTCCACGCCCGGGCGGCTGGTGGAGCTGCGGCCCCGGTACAGCTCGATGAGCAGATCGCCGACGGCCAGCGCCGCCGCCACCCCGGCGTAGGCCAGCCCGAACTTCGGGACGGCGCCGCGCACGAGCAGCGCACCGACGGCCAGGTGGGCCACCGGGACGAGCAGCGCGACCAGCGCGCTGCCGAACCCGCCGACCAGGGAGACCTCGGTCCCCCCGACGACGAGGTAGGTCGGGACGAGGGAGACGACGGCGACCAGCCCGGCGAGGACCAGCAGCGCGGCGCTGACCCGGGCGAGGACGGGGACGGTGCCGACGACGACGGCGTCGGCGGGCGGTGAGCCGCGGCGCGCGGACGGGCGGTCCGGCACGCGGCCCGGGCGGGTCCTCGCGCTGCCGCTCTGGCGGTCCCGGGCCTTCCCGGTGGCGGCGCGGTTGCGGGCGGGTCCGCTGCGAGCGTCGCGGGCGGGCACGGCTCCCCCTTCGGCTGGACGGTCACGAACAGGCCTCGATCCGCCGATGACCAGCGTCGTTCGTGTGACGGCGAACACACACGGGCATTACCGTCGGGTGAACGGAGCACAGCACGAGTGCTCCGCCACCGGCGGAGGGCGGTTCCGGCACGGTGGGACGGACGGAGGTAGGCGGCCCATGCGCCCCACGAGCGATCCGGACTCCGGTCCAGAGTCGCACACCGGCGCCGTCCCCCCGGGTACGACGCGAGGTGGGCTGCGGTCGCTGTGCACCCCCGCGACGCTGACCGGCGGGCTCACCGAGCTGGCCTGGGTCGGCGCCCACGCGCTGCTCTACCCGCTCGGCACGCGCACCGAGCCGCTGCGCCCGGACGGCCGGTTCCGCCCCGGCGTGCAGCCCCCCACCGTGCGCGCGCTGTTCGCCGCCGACCCGCTCGCCGCGCGCATCCCCGTGCTGCTCGTGCACGGCCTGGTCGACAACCGCTCGGTGTTCGCGGTGATGCGCCGCAGCCTGCGCCGGCGGGGGTTCGCCTCGGTCTGCTCCTGGAACTACAGCCCGCTGCTCCGCGACGTCGCGCAGGGCGCCGCCGACCTGGCCGAGCACGTCGAGCGCGTGTGCCAGGAGACCGGCCACGACCGCGTCCACGTGGTCGGCCACAGCCTCGGCGGGCTCATCGCCCGCTACCTCGTGCAGCGGCTCGACGGCGACCGGGTCGAGTCGCTGGTGACCCTCGGCACGCCGCACCAGGGGTCGCGCTGGGCGCACGTGGTGCCGGCGCCGCTGATCCGCCAGCTGCGCCCCGGGTCCGGCCTGCTGCAGGAGCTCGCCGAGCCCGCGCCGGGCTGCCGCACCCCGATCACGGCCGTCTACAGCGACATCGACCAGGTGGTCGTGCCCACCAGCTCCGGCCGGTGCGACCACCCCGACCTGCGGGCGCGCAACGTCCTCGTGCGGGGCGTGGGGCACATGTCGCTGCCCATCCACCGCGCCGTCCTCGACGAGGTGGCGGCCACGCTGGCCGGCCTGCGGGCGGTGCCGGAGACCGCGGCGGACCTGCCGGCCGCCGTCGCCTGAGCCCCACCAGTCACACGCCTCACGGCGTCCTGCGGGGGCGGCACGACACGTCCCGCAGGTGCTTTGTCGACTCCTGACGCATCGTTACGGTCCGATCACGTTCCCGGTACCAGCCGGGCTCGTCGATCCACCACCGGAAGGTGCTCCCCGTGACCCTGGCTCTTCCCCGGCCCGGGATCCGCCGCCCGTCCCGTCCCGCTACGGCGACCGCGGTGGAGTCCGAGCGGAGCGAGCACACCCGTGGTCGCCGGCTGCCCCTGCCGCCCGGCCGGCGGGCGCACCTCTGGCTGGCCGCCCTCATCGCCGGCGCGGTCATCGCCGGCGTCCCGTCCTTCGTCGGCGACGACACCACCGAGGTCTCGGCCACCGCGGCCGACTACGGCCTGGGGGCCTCCACCGACATCGGGATGACCGGCGGCATGGACGACGCCGCGATGCGGCAGAGCATCACCGAGGCCGAGGCGCAGGCCCGCCTCGGCGAGCTGGCCGCCTCCCGCGCCGCCCGCGAGCCCGAGACCGTGCTGCCCGTCCAGGGCCGGATGACGACCTGCTACTGCATGCGCTGGGGCCAGATGCACTGGGGCATCGACCTGGCCGCACCGCTGGGCACCCCGATCTACGCCGCGTCCGACGGCGTCGTCATCCGCGCCGGAGCGGCGTCCGGGTACGGCAACGCCGTCTACATCCAGGACGCCGACGGCAACGTCCAGATCTACGGCCACATGCGCTACTACGACGTGGAGGCCGGCGACGTCGTCCACGCGGGCGACCAGATCGCCAAGGTGGGCAGCGAGGGCTACTCGACCGGTCCGCACCTGCACTTCGAGATCCACCGCGGCGGCATGAACGGCCGGCCGATCGACACCGAGGAGTGGCTCGCCGAGCGGAACGTCACCATCTGACGCTTCGACGAGTGGGGGCCGGAGGCCTCCGCGAGGAGGAGCGGTGTGCGGCAGGGGGTCGCGAGGAGCGGGGGCCCGGAGGGTCCCCCGACGAGCGACGGGCAGCGGCTCAGCGCAGTCGGGGACGGCACATGGCCGCGGTCGTCGGCCGGTAGGCCGACAATGTCACAGCTTGACGAGGGGGGCGTAGCGCAGGACGAGGCGCTTGGTGCCGCCGGAGCCGAAGTCGACGGTGGCCTGGGCCTTGTCGCCGACGCCGTTCACCTCGACCACGGTGCCGAGACCGAAGGCGTCGTGGCTGACGCGGTCGCCGACCTCCACCGAGATCACCGCCCGGTTGCCGGCGCCGCCGCGCAGGCCGCCGGTCGACAGGCCGGTCGCCGCCACCCGGGCCTGGGGCGAGGACGAGTAGCTCGACGTCGTGGGCACCGGCTCGGTGCGGGTCCAGTGCACGGTGTCGGCCGGCAGCTCGTCGAGGAACCGGGACGGCGGGTTGTAGGCCGGCTGCCCCCAGCTGGTGCGCACCTGCGCCCGCGACAGGAACAGCCGCCGCTGCGCCCGGGTGATGCCGACGTAGGCCAGCCGGCGCTCCTCCTCCAGCTCCCGCGGGTCGCCGAGCGCGCGCAGGTGCGGGAAGACGCCGTCCTCCAGACCGGTCAGGAAGACGACCGGGAACTCCAGCCCCTTGGCGGTGTGCAGGGTCATCAGCGTGACGACGCCGGCGTCGTCCCCGGAGACCGGGATCTGGTCGGCGTCGGCCACCAGCGAGACCTGCTCGAGGAAGTCGGTGACCGTGCCCTCCGGGCTGGCCGCCTCGAACTCCGCGGCCACCGAGATGAGCTCGTTGAGGTTGTCGACGCGGCCCTCGTCCTGCGGGTCGGTCGAGGCCGACAGCTCGGCGAGGTAGCCGGTGCGGTCGAGGATGCTCTCGAGCAGGGCGGCCGGACCCGAGCCGGTCTCGACCAGCTGCTCGAACTCCTCGAGCAGGGCGACGAACTCCTGGATCGCCTTGAGCGACCGCGGGGCGAGCGTGTGCACCTCGCTGCACCGGCGCAGCGCCGAGGCGAAGGCGATGCGCTCGCGGTCGGCGAACTGCTCGATGCACGCCTCGGCCCGCTCGCCGATGCCGCGCTTCGGGGTGTTGATCACCCGCCGCAGGCTGACGACGTCGGCCGGGTTGGCGACCACCTTGAGGTAGGCCAGCGCGTCGCGGACCTCCTTGCGCTCGTAGAAGCGCACGCCGCCGACGACCTTGTAGGGCATGCCGACCCGGATGAACACCTCTTCGAAGACACGGGAGGCGTTGTTGGTCCGGTAGAAGACGGCGATGTCCCTGGGGGCGACGTCGCCCTCGTCGACCAGCTCGTCGATCCGCTCGGCGACCCAGGCCGCCTCGTCGTGCTCGTTGTCGGCGACGTAGCCCTCGATCAGCTCGCCGTCGCCGGCGTCGGTCCACAGGTTCTTCGGCCGCCGGCCGGTGTTCTTCGCGATGACGGTGTTCGCGGCCCGCAGGATGCGCTGCGTGGAGCGGTAGTTCTGCTCCAGCAGGATCGTCGTCGCCTCGGGGTAGTCCCGCTCGAACTCGTCGATGTTGCGGATCGTGGCGCCGCGGAAGGCGTAGATCGACTGGTCGGCGTCACCGACGACGCACAGCTCGGCCGGCGGCACCGGGCCGGCCGGTCCCCCACCCGTCCCCCCGACCAGCTCGCGGACCAGCACGTACTGCGCGTGGTTGGTGTCCTGGTACTCGTCGACGAGGACGTGCCGGAACCGCCGGCGGTAGTGCTCGGCGACGTCGGGGAACGCCTGCAGCAGGTGCGTCGTCGTCATGATCAGGTCGTCGAAGTCCAGCGCGTGCGCCTGGCGCAGCCGCTGCTGGTAGAGCTTGTAGGCCTCGGCGAGCACCTTCTCCGGCGCCGTCTGCGGGACGAAGCTCTCCTCGTCGACCAGCTCGTTCTTCAGGTTCGACACCTGCGCGGCGAGGCTGCGGCCGGGGTAGCGCTTGGCGTCGAGGTCGAGGTCGCGGGCGACCATGGTCATCAGCCGGACCGAGTCGCCCTGGTCGTAGATGGTGAACGACGACTTCAGGCCCAGCTTGGCCGCCTCGGCGCGCAGGATGCGCACGCACATCGAGTGGAACGTCGACACCCACATCGCGCGGGCGCGGGGCCCCACGAGCTGGGCCACCCGCTCCTTCATCTCGCCGGCGGCCTTGTTGGTGAAGGTGATCGCGAGGATCTCGCCCGGCTGCACCCCGCGGGCGCCGAGCAGGTAGGCGATCCGGTGGGCGAGCACCCGCGTCTTGCCCGAGCCGGCGCCGGCGACGATCAGCAGCGGCCCGCCCTCGTGGACGACGGCGTCGCGCTGCGGGCCGTTGAGCCCGGCGAGCATGCGGTCGAGGTCACGCCCCGCCGAGCCCCGAGCCGTGCGCTGGAGGGTGGCGGTACCGGGGAGGGGCTGGGCGCTGCTCATGACCACATCACTGTAAGCCGATCGGGTGACACCTCCTCCCGGGTCCTGGGAGGCCCCCCGCGACACCCGTCCGGGGCACCTGGTGGCCGGCGCGGCGACGGCTGTGGCAGACTCCTCGCCGTGCAGCTCGCCAGGGTCAGCTTTTACTACGGGCATCGGGATCCGGTGTCCGTCACTGCTGGCTGAGCGACCACAGCAACCGACGCCCCGGGCCCGAAGAGCCCGGGGCGTCTCTCGTTCCCGGGGTCCGACGGCCCAGATCGCCCCTGAGGAGCCGTTCCGATGAGCACCACCACCGCTGACGCCGCCACCGAGACCGCCGCCCGCATCGGCGAGCTGCGCGGCGAGATCGACGCCTGCGACGCCGGGCTCATCGAGCTCGTCCAGCGCCGGCTGGCGATCTCCCAGGAGATCGGCGCGCTGCGCGCCGCCGCCGGCGGCACCCGGCTCTCCCTCGCCCGCGAGCAGCAGGTCCTGGCCAAGTTCCAGGACGCGCTCGGCCCGGACGGCGCCACGCTCGCCCTCATGCTGCTCCGCCAGGGCCGCGGCAAGCTCTAGCCGGTCAGGACGGCGGAGCTCCCCAGCAGCTCCGGCACCGCGGTCGGCGGCAGCGGCCGGGCCAGCAGGAAGCCCTGCACCCGGGGGCAGCCCATCCGGCGCAGCGCGGTGAGCTGACCGGGGCGCTCGACGCCCTCGGCCACCACCGGCAGCGCCAGGTCGCGGGCCAGCCGGAACACCGCGCCGAGCAGCGTCGCCTCCCGCTCGTCGCTGTCGATCCGGGCGAGGAACGACCGGTCGATCTTCACCGACTCGAGGGTGAGCGCGCCCAGCCGGGCGAGCGAGGACTGGCCGACCCCGAAGTCGTCCAGCGCCACCCCGACCCCGACCTCGCGCAGCTCGCGGATGACCCGCTCCGCGGCCTCCTCGTGCGCCAGCAGACCGGTCTCGGTCAGCTCCAGCACCAGCTGACCGGGTGCCAGCTCGTACCGGGCCACCAGCTCGCGCACCCGCGGCACCAGACCGGTCCACGCCAGCGAGGCCGGCGCGACGTTGACGTGCACCGACAGGACGGCGTCGCGCCGGGCCGACCACGTGGCCACGCGGTCGCACGCCTGCTCCAGCAGCACCCCGGTCAGCCGGTCGAGCAGCCCCGCCCGCTCGGCCAGCGGCACGAACACCGACGGCGGCACCTCCCGGCCGTCGGGCCGCCAGCGGGCCAGCGCCTCCAGGGCGATGATCCGGCCGGTGCCGAGCTCGACGATCGGCTGGTAGGCCAGCGTCACCTCGCCGTCGGTCAGCCCCCGGCACAGCCGGTCCGCCTGGGTGAACTCCTCGACCTCCTCCAGGTGCAGCCCCGGCGTGTAGGTGACGACCTGCCCCTTGCCCGACCGCTTCGCCGCGTACATCGCGGTGTCCGAGCGCACCAGCAGCGCGTCGGGGCGGGCCGGGGGGTCGTCCGGACCCAGGACGCAGACCCCGACGCTGGCCCGCACCGCCACCGGCCGCCCACCCAGCACGACCGGTGGACGCAGCGCCTCCAGCGCCCGGGCGCTCGCCGAGTGCACGTCCGCTCCGCTCTCCAGCAGGACCGCGAACTCGTCTCCGCCGAGCCGGGCGACCGTGTCCACGCTGCGGGTCGCGTCCTGCAGCCGCGCCGCCACCTGCACCAGCAGCTCGTCACCGGCCGCGTGCCCGAGGGTGTCGTTGACGACCTTGAAGTCGTCGAGGTCGAGGAAGAGCAGCGCGACCGGGCTCTGCCGGCGGCGGTGCCGGTTGAGCGCCTGCTCCAGCCGGTCGAGGAACAGCGCGCGGTTGGCCAGCCCGGTCAGCCCGTCGTGGAAGGCCTGGTGCCGCAGCATCGCCTCGCGCCGGGCCAGCCGGCCGCCGAGCCGCACGTTCTCCCGCAACGTCGCGTACTGGCGCACCAGGATCAGGGTGATCACGACCGTCGACAGGACCACCTCGGCGACGCCGAGCCGGCCGCCGCCCAGCACGAAGCCGACGGTCGCCGCCAGCGCGACGGCGACCGGCACGTACGGCAGCAGGTCGGCGCGCAGTTCCGCCGCCGGGTCGCAGGTGCCCAGGTCGCCGGCGTCGTCGTCCTCGACCTCCGTCGCCCCCGTGCGGGCCACCCCGGCGAGCGCCAGCAGCAGGAAGCCGACGATCCAGCCCAGGTCGGCCGAGCCCCCGGTGTAGGACGACGTCGCCTGCAGGTAGGCGAACGTGCTGTCGGCGACGCTGAGCGCGACCACGCCCGCGCAGACCAGCAGCAGCGGCAGCCGCGGCCCGCGCGTGCGGGTCGCGGTCAGCACGGCGAGCACGATCAGGACGACGTCGAGCACCGGGTAGGCGAGGAACAGCACCCACGCCAGCCGGCTGAGCTCGGCCGAGCGGTCGCTGACGGCGCTGAGCACGGTCTCCCAGCTGACCAGGCCGACGGCGGCCGAGGTCATGAGGGCGTCGGAGGTCCGCCGCCAGCGCCCCCGGGCACCGCCGTCGGTCGGGTGGAGCAGGAGGGCGGCGGCGGCCAGCAGGGGGAAGACGAGGAAGCCGACGTCGGCCACCGACGGGAACGGGATCCCGTCGCCGCGGATCTCCTCGCCGGCCCACCAGGACTGCCCCGCCGCCCAGGCGGCGCAGCCGACGGCCAGCAGCCCCCAGCTCCAGCGCAGCCGGCCCGCCGACCGCCGGGCCCGCCAGGCCAGGGCGGCGGCCGCGCCGGCCGGCGCGACGAGCTGGGCGAGGTTGGAGACGTAGCGCGACCAGACGTCGGAGGGCAGGACGAGCATCGCCGCCAGGCAGCCGGCCACCAGGGCGACGCCGGCGGCGACCGCAGTGGTGGGCAGCGCCGCCCGGCCGACCACGGGGCGTGCCTGGACCACCACGGTCGGACAGCATGGCGGACGTGGCGGGCAGCGGACCAGGGGTTTCCGCGGCCGATCTCGGTCCGGAAACCCCGGATGTCACACCGGGGGCCGCCGTCCCGTCTCCATGGGACACCCTGCGGAGAGAGGACGACGGACCATGACGAGGCGCGAGGTGCAGGCGTGAGCGACCCGCTGGAGGCCTTCGACCGGCACCGCCGGCTGCTGTTCACCGTCGCCTACGAGATGCTCGGCAGCGTCGCCGACGCCGAGGACACCGTGCAGGACACCTGGCTGCGCTGGTCGGCGGCCGACCGCGACGACGTCGTCGACGAGCGGGCGTACCTGGTGCGGATCGCCACCCGCCTGGCGCTGGACCGGCTGCGGTCGGCGCGCGCGCAGCGGGAGACCTACGTCGGCCCGTGGCTGCCGGAGCCGCTCCTCACCGGCGCGGAGGCCGACCCCCGGCACGACCCGGCCGAGGCGGCCGAGCTGGGCGAGGAGGTCTCGCTCGCGGTGCTCGTCGTCCTGGAGACCCTCTCCCCCGTCGAGCGTGCGGTCTTCGTCCTCCGCGAGGTGTTCGGCATGCCGTGGGCGGAGGTGGCCGCCGCCCTGGACCGCTCGGAGGCCGCCGTCCGCCAGCTCGGGCACCGGGCGCGCGAGCACGTGCAGGCGCGGCGGCCGCGGTTCGACACCGACCGCCGGTCGGCGCGCGAGGTCACCGAGCGCTTCCTCGAGGCCGCGGTCGGCGGGGACGTCGACGCGCTGCTGGCGGCGATGTCGCCGGGCGTCGTGCTGGTGGCCGACAGCGGCGGCCTGGTCAAGGCGCCGCCGCGCCCGATCGTCGGCGCCGGCAAGGTGGCCCGGTTCCTCGCCGCCGTCGCCCCCCAGGGCACCGCGCTGCCCGGCATGCGGGTCGAGCCGGTCGAGCTCAACGGGGCGCCGGCGGTCGTCGTCCGCACCGACGCCGGTCCGTACATGGCGCTGCAGCTGGTGCTGGTGGACGGCCTGGTCGAGCAGGTGCTGCTGATGGGCAACCCCGACAAGCTCGCCGGCCTGGCGGCCGTGAGCTAGGGGGTCAGCGCCGCGACGAGCTGGCTGGACAGCAGCCCCGGGACGGCGGCGGCCGCGACCGGCTGCCCGAGCAGGAACCCCTGCGCGAGCGGGCAGCCGAGCTCGCGGAGCATCTCCAGCTGCCGCGGCCGCTCCACGCCCTCGGCCACCACGGGCAGGCCGATGTCGCAGGCCAGCCGGAGCACCGCGGCCAGCAGGGTGGCCTGCGGCGGGTCGGTGTCGATCCGCTCGAGGAAGGACCGGTCGATCTTGACCGAGTCCAGCGCGATGCTGCCCAGCCGGGCGAGGGAGGACTGGCCCACCCCGAAGTCGTCGAGGGAGACGCCGACGCCGAGCGCGCGCAGGTGCGCCACGACGCCCTCGGCCTGCGCCGGGTCCTCGAGGATCCCCGACTCGGTGATCTCCAGGACCAGCTGCCCGGCGGCGAGCCGGTGCCGGGCGACCAGCCGCCCGACCGACCGGACGAACTCCGGCGAGGCCAGCGACGACGGCGGCACGTTCACGTGCACCGACAGCGGCCGGCCGGCCTCGGCCGACCAGGCGATCACCTGCGCGCACGCCTCGGCCAGCAGGGCGGCGGTGAGCTCGTCGATGAGACCGGTCCGCTCGGCGACCGGGATGAAGACGTCGGGGCCGACGTCGATGCCGCCCGGGCGCCAGCGGGCCAGCGCCTCCAGCGAGGCGATCCGCCCGGTGCCGACCTCCACGATCGGCTGGTACTCCAGCGTGACCTGGGAGGCCGCGATCGCCGCGCGCAGCCGCTCGTGCAGCGCGCGGTCCTCCACCTCGGCCAGGTGCAGGCCGCTGGTGTAGCTGACCACCTGGTCCTTGCCGGACCGCTTGGCGGAGTACATCGCCAGGTCGGAGCGGACGAGCAGCTCGTCCACGGTGCACGGCGGGTCGTCCGGCGCGACGATGCACACCCCCACGCTGGCGTGCACCCCCACGGCACGGCTCCCCACCGCGAACGGGGCGTGGAAGGCCTCGAGCGCCCGGTGCGCCGGGCCCGCGGCGTCGTCGTCGGCGAGCAGGACGGCGAACTCGTCACCGCCGAGCCGGGCGACGAGGTCGCCGGACCGCATGGCGCCGGTGAGCCGCTCCGCGACGCGGATCAGCAGCTCGTCGCCGCTGGCGTGGCCCAGCGTGTCGTTGACGACCTTGAAGTCGTCGAGGTCGAGGAAGACGAGCGCGACGGCGCTGCCCCCGTCGGCGTGGGCCTGCAGCGCCCGCTCGACCCGGTCGCGGAACAGCGCGCGGTTGGCCAGGCCGGTGAGCCCGTCGTGGGACGCCTGGTGCACCAGCAGCGCCTCGCGCGCGGCCAGCTCCTCGGCGAGGCGGACGTTCTCCCGCAGCGCGAGGAACTGGCGGGCCAGCAGCAGCGAGACGACCACCGTCGCCAGGATGATCTCGACGCTGCCCAGCGTCCGCCCGACGAGCGTGACCACCAGGCTGGAGACCAGCCCGGCGGCCACCGGGACGTAGGGCAGCAGGGCGGTCCGGACGACGGCGCCGCTCGAGCCGGCCGTGCTCGCCTCCCCCACCGGCCGCGGCAGCGTCCCGGCCAGCGCGACGAGCAGGAAGCCCACCACCCAGCCGCTGTCGACCAGCCCGCCGTCGTAACCGCCGGTGGTCTGCAGGTAGGCGAACGTGCTGTCGGAGACCCCGATCGCGACCAGGCCCGCGGCCACGAGGACGAGATCGAGGCTGCGCCGCTGGCTGCGGGCCAGCGTGGCCACGGTCAGGACGACGAGCACCACGTCGAGGACCGGGTAGGCGACCAGGAGCAGCGAGGAGAGGACGTCGTCGGCGAACCCCCCGGCCATGACGACGCCGAGCGAGGTCTCCCCGCTGACCAGGCCGACGGCGGCGGCGGTCATCACCGCGTCCATCGCGCGCTGCCACCGGGCGCGGGTGCCGCCCTCGGCGGGGTGCAGCAGCAGCCCGACCGCGGCGACGACGGGGAAGAGCAGGAAGCCGATGTCGGCGACCGACGGGAACGGGATGCCGTGCCCGGACATCTCCTCGACCGCCCAGTACAGCTGCCCGGCGGTCCAGCAGGAGCAGGCGAGGGCGAAGGTGGCCCACGTCCAGGCCAGCCGGCCGGTGGACCGGACGGCGCGCCAGGCGAGGGCCAGGCTCGCGGCCGCGGCCGCCCCCAGCTGGGCCAGGTTGGAGACGACGACGCCGAAGACGTCCGCGGGCAGCCACACCGCGGCCAGCGACCAGCCCAGCACGACGGCCGCCGCGGCGAGCACGGCGGGCGTCGGCGGCGCCGGTCGGCGCCTCCGGGTGGTGGCCATGTGGCTCCGATCCCTGGTCGGTGGCGCAGCTGCGCCTGACCAGGACGTCGGCAGGACCGGCCGCCGGGTTCATCCCCCGGAGTGGTGAGGGCCCGCCTAGAGTCCGGCGGGTGACGAATCCGTTCGCCCGGCCGACGAAGCCCGCCGAGCACGTGGAGCGGGCGCTGTGCGTGCTCGCCCACCCCGACGACGTCGACTTCGGCAGCGCCGGCACGGTGGCCACCTGGGTGGACGCCGGCACCGAGGTGACCTACTGCATCGTCACCGACGGCGACGCCGGCGGCTTCGACGAGACGCCGCGGCACGAGATGGGCCCGCTGCGGCGGGCCGAGCAGCGGGCCGCCGCGGCCGCGGTGGGCGTCGAGGACGTGCGCTTCCTGGGCTACCCGGACGGCCGGCTGGAGCTGTCGCTCGACCTGCGCCGCGACATCAGCCGGGTGATCCGGCAGGTCCGGCCGCAGCGGGTGCTGACCAGCTCGCCGGAGCGCTTCTACGAGCGCATCGGGGCGAGCCACCCCGACCACATGACGGTCGGCGAGTCGACGCTGCGGGCGGTCTACCCCGACGCCCGCAACCCCTTCGCGTGGCCCGAGCTGCTCGCCGACGAGGGGCTCGAGGCGTGGACGGTCGCCGAGGTGTGGCTCGGCGCCAGCCCGCGCGCCGACCACGCCGTCGACGTCACCGACGTCGCCGACCGCAAGCTCGAGGCGCTGCGCCAGCACAAGAGCCAGGTCAGCCACGTGCCGGACCTGGACGGGTTCGTGCGCGGCTGGATGGCCCAGACGGCGCAGCGGTTCGACCTGCCGGAGGGCCGGCTGGCCGAGGCCTTCCACGTGGTCTTCACGGCATGACCGCCTGGGACGAGCTCGCCGACCGCGTGGTGGACGGCGCGGTGACCCGCGGCAGCATGTTCGGCTCGCAGGGCCTGCGGACCGGCCGCACGTTCTTCGCGATCTGGTGGCAGGAGCAGCTCGTGCTCAAGCTGCCCCCTGCCCGGCGCGACGCGCTGGTCGCCGGCGGGCAGGCCGAGCAGTTCGAGCCCATGGACGGCCGGCCGATGAACGGCTGGGTCGTCGTCGCCCCGTCGCCCGAGTGGCCGTCGCTGGTCGAGGAGGCCCGCGACTTCGTGGCGGCTCAGTCGAGCTGACCGGCCAGCTCGACGACGGCGCCCACCAGCTCCGGCCCGTCGAGCAGGACGGCGTCGTTGTGGTCGGCGCCGGGCACCTCGACCAGCCGGTCGAGCCCGGCGGCGGCGTCGGCGACGGCGCGGCTCTGCGCGGGCGGCACGATCGAGTCGGCGGTGCCCAGGACGACCACGGTGGGCGCCCGCACGCCGGCGATCCGCTCGGCCACCGGGAACCGGTCGCGCAGCAGCAGGCGAACCGGCAGGAACGGGTAGTGGTGGCTGCCGACGGCGGCCAGGTCGGTGAACGGCGAGCGCAGCACCAGCGCGGCCGGCGGGTGCTCGACGGCCAGCTCGGTGACGACGGCGGCGCCCAGGCTCTCGCCGTAGTAGAGCAGCGGCGCCCCGGTCTCCTCGAGCAGGAAGGCGCGGGCCGCCCGGACGTCGCGGGCCAGCCCCTCCTCGGTGGGGTCGCCGGGGTTGCCGCCGTAGCCCCGGTAGTCGAAGAGGAGCACCGTCAGCCCGGCGTCGTGCAGCGCCCGGGCCAGCGGCGCGCGCATCCCCCGGTGCCCGCCGTTGCCGTTGGCGACCAGCACCGCGGGTGCGCCGTCGTCCCCCTCGTAGAACCACCCACCCAGCCGCAGGCCGTCGGCGGTGGTCAGCTCGACCTCCCGGGCGCCGGCCGGCACGGGCCCGGGCGCCCCCTGCGGCAGGTAGACCAGCCGGCGCTGGAAGGCCCAGAACAGCCCGGTCACGACGACGAGGACCAGGACGAGGACGCCGACACCGACGAGCGCCCGTCTCACAGCAGCCGGTTGGTCGCCGCCCACCTCGTGAGCTCGTTGCGGTTGGACAGCTGCAGCTTGCGCAGCACGTTCGACGCGTGCGACTCGACGGTCTTCACCGAGATGAACAGCCGCGACCCGATCTCGCGGTAGGTGTAGCCGCGGGCCAGCAGCTGCATGACCTCGCGCTCGCGGGCCGACAGCAGGTCCAGCCCCGGATCGGTCGCCGGGTCCTCGGCCGGCGCCGGGGCGGCCGGCCCGGAGGCGGCGAAGGCGTCGAGCACGAACCCGGCCAGGCGCGGGCTGAAGACGACGTCGCCGTCGGCCACCCGGCGGACGGCGGCGAGCAGGTCGGCCCCGGAGATCGTCTTGGTGACGTACCCCCGCGCCCCGGCCCGGATGACCGCGATGACGTCCTCGGCGGCGTCGGACACCGACAGCGCCAGCCAGCGCACCGACGGCAGCTCGGCGCGCAGCGTCTCGAGCACGGTGCGCCCGCCGCCGCCGGGCAGGTGGACGTCGAGCAGGACGACGTCCGGGGCGGTCGCCCGGATGCCCTCGACCGCGCTCGGGACGTCGGCGGCCTCGCCGACGAACTCGACGTCGTCCCCCAGCTCGGCGCGCACGCCGGCGCGGACCATCGCGTGGTCGTCGACGACGAACACCCGCACCAGGTCGCTCACGCGGCCACCTGCCTCGGCAAGACGAGCTCCACTTCCGTCCCTTCTCCCACGGCCGACCGGATCTCCGCCGTGCCGCCCAGCCGGGTGAGCCGCCCGCGGACCGAGTCCTGCAGGCCGCGCCGGTCGTCGGGCACGGTGTCGGGGTCGAAGCCCTTCCCGCGGTCGCGGACGAACACCGACACCCCGCCCGCCCCGACCTCGGTGTAGAGGTCGGCCGACGGCGCACCGGAGTGCTTGGCCGCGTTGACGAGCGCCTCGCGGGTGGCGGCGCCGAGCGCGGCCAGGGCGTCGTCGACCGGGGCGTCGCCGACGACCACCGAGTCGACGGTGAGCGCGTGGTCGGCCTCGACCTCGGCGACGACCCGCGCCACCAGCCCGGCCCAGGTGCCGCCGGCGGCGACCTGCGGCTCGTAGAGCCAGGTGCGCAGCTCGCGCTCCTGACCGCGGGCGAGCCGGCCGACGGCCTCGGCGTCGTCGGCGTTGCGCTGGATCAGGGCCAGGGTCTGCAGCACCGAGTCGTGCAGGTGGGCGGCGACGGAGGCCCGTTCCTCCGACCGGATGCGCGCGGCCCGCTCGGCGTCGCGGGAGTCCAGCAGCCGCCGCCACAGCGGCGCGGTGGCCAGCACGATGCCGACGAGGATGACCAGGGTCGCGGCGAAGCCGTTGCGCGCGTTCGCCAGCTGGCCGGTGGTGGCCAGCAGCAGGACCAGCCCCGTCGCGCCGAGCAGGATCCCGCCGGCGAGCAGCCACCTGACGCCGGGCAGGGCCAGCGTGCGGTCGGTGTCCAGCTGCCGCCAGATGACCGCCAGGCCCGCGGCGACCAGGACCAGCGGCAGGACGACGTTGCCGTTGCCGAGCGAGAGCACCTGCCCGAACAGCGTGACGCCGAGGATGGCGAGCACCGCGAGGCCGACCAGCTGGCTCTTGCTGCGCTGCTTGCCGGGCGCCAGCGCCACGACCGGCTCCGCGCCGGGCTCGGCGACCGGCATGGTCAGCCAGAGCAGGCCGTAGAGGACGACGCCGATGCCCAGCGCGGCCAGGACGACGAACGCGGCGCGCACCAGCAGCGGGTCCTGCCGCAGGTGCGCGGCGGTACCGGCGGCGACGCCGGCCAGCACGCGGCCCGAGCGGGGGCGCGCCAGCGGCGGGCGGGGCGGCTCCCCGACGGCCGGGGTCCCCGCGACAGGGGTGGTCACGTTTCCGATGGTCGCACCGCTCCCCCCGCGCGGGACACCGGTGATCACCCGGGTCGGGGGCGGTTCCCGGGACCAGGGTCGGATGGGGGCGATCCCGGATGTCCACCGGCCCCCGCGGCGGGGAGGCTGCTGGCATGACATCCGCACCCCCTCCCGCTCCGCCGGTGGAACCACCGGCCGCCGAGCCCCCACCGCCGGAACCGGCGGTCCGCGCACCGTTGCGCCGCAGCGGCGACCGGATGCTCGGCGGCGTCGCCGGCGGCCTCGCCGAGTACAGCGGCATCGACCCGCTGCTCTGGCGCGTCGGCTTCGTCGCCCTCGCCTTCGCCGGCGGCTCGGGCATCCTCGTCTACCTGCTGCTCTGGCTGCTCATGCCGGGCGCCTCGGCGACCGGCCCCGGCCGGCGCGACCGGGCGCTGGAGCGGCGGCAGACCGCCGGTCCCCGTTCCCGGGTGCCGGGCATGACCATCGCCGGGCTGCTCATCGTCGTCGGCGCCCTGGTCCTGGTCACCCGGCTCACCGCCTGGGACGTCGACCCGGCCCGCTTCCTCGCCGCGGCGCTCCTGGTCGTCGGCCTCGGCCTGGTGGCCGCCGCGTTCAGCCGCGGCCGGCGCTCCCGGGGTGGCCTGATCGCCCTCGGCTCCCTGCTGTCGCTGGCCACGATCGCGGCGAGCGCCGCGCCGTGGAACTACGGCGGCGGGGTCGGCGAGCGCACCTACCGGCCCGCGGTCCCGGGCGACGTCCGGCCGCTCTACGAGCTCGGCGCCGGCGACATGACCGTCGACCTGTCCGACGTCGACCTCACCGACGTCGACGACCCGATCCGCCTGCGCATCGAGCACGGTGTCGGCGACCTCGACGTCCTCGTCCCCTACTCGGCCGACGTCGTCGTCCGGGTCGACCAGGGCATCGGCGACGTCCAGGTCTTCGCCGGCGAGGGCGGCCTCGACTCGCTCGACCCCGGTCGCGGTGCCACCTGGAGCGACGACGGGCGGGCCGAGTTCGTGATCACCATCGAGTCCGGAGTCGGAGACGTGGAGGTGCAGCGTGCCTGAGCCCGACTACAGCGAGTTCCCCACCACACCCACCGCCTGGCAGGAGCGGGCCTGGCAGGAAGTGATGCCCCTGGCGCTGGAGGACCCGGCGCCGCCGCCCCCGCCGCAGCGCCGCAGGGTCGACCTGGTCGCCCTGGTGCCGGGAGTCCTGTTCACCGTCCTGGCGCTGGTCACCCTGGTCGGCGTGACCTTCCCGCTCTCGGTGTTCGAGGACGGCGGACTGCTCTGGATCGTGCTGATCGGCGCCGGCGTCCTGCTGCTGGCCCGGGAGCTGCGCAGGTCGCGCGAGAAGCGCTGACACCGCAGGAGCGGACGTCACGAGGGCCCGGGGAGCTTCGGCTCCCTGGGCCCTGCTGCTTGCGCGGCGGGATCCCCGCCCGCGACGCTGCACCGCGTGGTGCGGACGGCGGTGCTCCTGGTCACGGGGCTGCTGGTGCTCGCCGCGTGCGGCGGCTCCGCCGGGTCGCCGCGGCCCGACGTCCTCGGCAGCTGGGAGCTGGTGTCGGGCAGCGCCGGCGGAGCGCCCCTCCCCCGGCCGGCCGGCGTCGTGGCGACGCTGGTGTTCGGGGACGGGGAGCTGTCGGGGCGGTCGTTCTGCAACCACTTCTCCGGCACCTACCGCCTGGACGACGGCGCGCTGACCGTCGAGGGCCTCGGCGGCACCGAGATGGGCTGCGACCCCGACGTCATGGCGGCCGAGACGGCGTTCGTCTCCGCGCTGGGCTCGGTCGACCGGGCGGCCCTCGAGGGGTCGGAGCTCGTGCTCACCGGGACCGGCGTGGCCCTGCGCTTCCGCGAACCGGCGCCGGTGCCCGACCGCGAGCCGGCCGGCACCACCTGGGTGCTCGACACCCTGGTCGACGGCCGGTCGGCGTCCTCCACGGTGTCGACCGCCGAGCCCGGGACGCTCCTCCTGGCGCCGGACGGCTCGCTGACCGGCTCCACCGGCTGCAAGCCCTTCCGCGGCACGTGGTCCGCCGACGGCGACGTCCTGACCCTGGTGGTCGACCGCGACGACGTCGGGTGCCCCGAGGGCCTGGGTCGGCAGGACGAGCACGTGCTCGCCGTGCTCGACAGCGGGCCGACCGCCGCCGTCGACGGCGACCGGCTCACCCTCACCGCCCCCGACGGCCGCGCCCTCGGCTACCGCGCCGGGTGATGCGGAGTCCCAGGGCCGCGTTTTCCCCGCCCTGGGACTCGGCTCATTCCCACTCGATGGTGCCGGGCGGCTTGCTCGTGACGTCCAGGACGACGCGGTTGACGTCGGGGACCTCGTTGGTGATCCGGGTGGAGATCCTCGCCAGGACGTCGTAGGGCAGGCGGGTCCAGTCGGCGGTCATCGCGTCCTCGCTGGACACCGGGCGCAGCACGACCGGGTGCCCGTAGGTGCGCCCGTCGCCCTGCACGCCCACCGAGCGGACGTCGGCCAGCAGCACCACCGGGCACTGCCAGATCTCGGTGTCCAGCTTCGCGTTCGTGAGCTCCTCGCGGGCGATGGCGTCGGCCCTGCGCAGCACGTCCAGCCGCTCGCGGGTCACCTCGCCGACGATGCGGATGCCCAGCCCCGGCCCGGGGAAGGGCTGCCGCTGCACCAGGCGGTCGGGCAGGCCGAGCTGGCGGCCCACCTCGCGCACCTCGTCCTTGAAGAGCGTGCGCAGCGGCTCGACGAGGGTGAAGGTGAGGTCCTCGGGCAGCCCGCCGACGTTGTGGTGGCTCTTGATGTTCGCCGTCCCGGTGCCGCCCCCGGACTCGACCACGTCGGGGTAGAGCGTCCCCTGCACCAGGAAGTCGACGCTCTCGCCGTGCGCCTGGGCGTCGGCGACGACGTCGGTGGCCGCCTGCTCGAAGACCCGGATGAACTCGCGGCCGATGATCTTCCGCTTCTCCTCCGGGTCGCTGACCCCGGCCAGCGCGGAGAGGAACTGCCCGCTCGCGTCGACGACCCGGAGGTCCGCCCCGGTGGTCGCGGCGAAGTCCCGCTCGATCTGCTCGGTCTCCCCCGCCCGCATCAGCCCGTGGTCGACGTACACGCAGGTGAGCCGGTCCCCGATGGCGCGCTGCACCAGCGCCGCGGCGACCGCGGAGTCGACCCCGCCGGACAGCGCGCACAGCGCCCGCCGGTCGCCGATCTGCTCGCGGATCGCGGCCACCTGCTCGTCGACGACGTTGCTCATCGTCCAGGTGCGCTCGAGGCCGGCGATGTCGAAGAGGAAGTGCTCGAGCACCGACTGGCCGTGCGAGGTGTGCCGCACCTCGGGGTGGAACTGCACGCCGGCGAGCTTGCGGTCGACGTCCTCGAACGCGGCGACCGGCGCCCCGGTCGAGGTGGCCGTGACGGTGAAGCCGGGCGGGGCCTCGGCGACGGCGTCCCCGTGGCTCATCCACACCGACTGCTGCACCGGCAGGCTGCCGAACATCCGCGACTGCGTGGTGACGGTCAGCGGGGTGCCGCCGTACTCCCGGTCGCCGGTGTGCGCGACCGTGCCGCCGAGCGTCTGCGCCATCGCCTGGAAGCCGTAGCAGATGCCGAACGCCGGGGTGCCGGACTCGAACAGCGCCGGGTCGACCTGCGGGGCGCCGGGCGCGTAGACGCTCGACGGCCCGCCGGAGAGCACGATCGCGGCCGGCTTGCGGGCGAGGATCTCCTCGGCCGGCGTCGTCGACGGGACGATCTCGGAGTAGACGCCGGCCTCGCGGACCCGCCGGGCGATGAGCTGGGCGTACTGCGCGCCGAAGTCGACGACCAGGACGGTCGGGAAGTCCACCCGCTCAGCCCCCTAGGCTCTGCTGCCCGGGGGCCCCCTCCCGGGGGGTCCCTCCCCCTAGGACGAGGTCGACCCGCTGGAACTCCTTGAGGTCCCGGTAGCCGGTCTTGGCCATCGTGCGGCGCAGCGCGCCGAAGAGGTTGGTGCGGCCGTCGGCCTCCTCGGCCGGGCCGAGCAGCACCTGCTCCAGCGAGCCGGCCGGCGGCAGCGGCGCCGAGGCGCCGCCCCGGGGCAGCCGCGGGTGCGCGGCCACCGAGTCCCACCACACGCCGCCGCCGGGCACCTCGCGGCCGATCCGCAGCGGCTCGCCCAGCTGGACGGCGTCGGCGCCGCAGGCCAGCGCCCGGGCGATCGACCCGCTGGTCTCGATCCGGCCGTTGGCGATGACGTGCACGTAGCGGCCGCCGGTCTCGTCGAGGTAGTCGCGGCGGGCGGCCGCGGCGTCGGCGATCGCGCTGGCCAGCGGCACCCGGATGCCCATGACGAGGTCGGTCGTGGAGAAGCTGTCGGCGCCGACGCCGACGATCACGCCGGCCGCGCCGGTGCGCATGAGGTGCAGCGCGGTGCGGTAGTCGGCCGCGCCGCCGACGATCACCGGCACGTCGAGGTCGGCGATGAACTCCTTGAGGTTGAGCGCGTCGCCCTGGGTCGTGACGTGCTCGGCGGAGACCACGGTGCCCTGGATGACCAGCAGGTCGACCCCGGCGGCCAGCGCCGCGGGGGCGAGCTGCTCGGTGTGCTGCGGCGAGACGCGGACCGCCGTCGTCACCCCGGCGTCGCGCACCTCCCGGATCCGCGCGGTGACCAGGTCGGGCTTGACCGGCTCGCAGTAGACCTCCTGCAGCAGCGCGACCGGCGGGCCGGCCTGGCCGGCCGCCTCGCGCAGCTTGCGGTACACCGGCAGCGGGTCCTCGTAGCGGGCCCACAGCCCCTCGGCGTTGAGCACGCCGAGGCCGCCGGCCTGCCCGACCGCGATCGCCGTCTCGGGGCTGACCACGGCGTCCGAGGGGCTGGTGACCAGCGGGATGTCGAAGCGGAAGGCGTCGATCTGCCAGGCGGTCGAGACGTCGTCGACGTCCCGGGTGCGCCGCGACGGCACGATCGAGACCTCGTCGAGGTCGTAGCCGCGGCGGGCGAAGCGGTTGAGGCCGATCTCCACGGTCTCGCGCACGGGCATCGTCACCGCCCCCGGTAGTTGGGTGCTTCGACGGTCATCTGGATGTCGTGCGGGTGGCTCTCGACCAGGCCGGCGGAGGTGATCCGGGTGAGCCGCCCGTGCTCGCGCAGGTGGTCGATGGTCGGCGCGCCCGCGTAGCCCATCGACGCCCGCAGGCCCCCGACGAGCTGGTGGGCGACGCCGGCGAGCGGGCCGCGGTAGGGCACCTGGCCCTCGATGCCCTCGGGGACGAGCTTGTCGTCGGAGAGGACGTCGTCGGCGAAGTAGCGGTCGCGGCTGTAGGACTGGTTGCCGCGCTTCTGCATGGCGCCCAGCGAGCCCATGCCCCGGTAGGTCTTGAACTGCTTGCCGTTGACGAAGACCAGCTCACCGGGCGCCTCCTCGACGCCGGCGAACAGCCCGCCGATCATCACGGTCGACGCGCCGGCGACCAGCGCCTTGGCGATGTCGCCGGAGTACTGCAGCCCGCCGTCGGCGATGACGGGGACTCCGGCCGGGCCGGCGGCCAGCGACGCCTCGTAGACGGCGGTGACCTGCGGGACGCCCACGCCGGCCACCACGCGGGTGGTGCAGATCGAGCCGGGGCCGACCCCGACCTTGACCGCGTCGGCGCCGGCGTCGACGAGCGCCTGGGCGCCGGCGCGGGTGGCCACGTTGCCGCCGACGACGTCGATGCCGCCCTCGCCGCCGAAGTCCTCCTTGACCCGGGCGACCATCTCGAGGACGGCGCGCTGGTGGCCGTGCGCGGTGTCGACGATGAGGACGTCGACACCGGCGTCGACGAGCAGGCCGGCGCGCTTGTAGGCGTCGTCGCCCACCCCGAGGGCGGCGCCGACGACCAGGCGGCCGTCGGCGTCCTTGGTGGCGTGGGGGTACTGGTCGCGCTTGACGAAGTCCTTGACGGTGATCAGCCCGCGCAGCCGGCCGGCGTCGTCGACCAGCGGCAGCTTCTCGACCTTGTGCCGGGAGAGCAGCTGCAGCGCGGTGTCGGCGTCGACCCCGACGGGTGCGGTCACGAGCGGCATCGGCGTCATCACGTCGCGGACGAGCCGGTTCTTGTCGGTCTCGAACCGCATGTCGCGGTTGGTGCAGATGCCGACCAGCACGCCGTCGGCGTCCACGACCGGCGCGCCGGAGATGCGGTAGCGGGCGGAGAGCGCGTCGAGCTCGGCGAGGGTGTTGTCCGGCGAGGCGGTCACCGGGTTGGTCACCATGCCGGCCTCGGAGCGCTTGACCAGGTCGACCTGGCCGGCCTGCTCCTCGGCGGCCAGGTTGCGGTGCAGGATGCCCACGCCCCCGACCCGGGCCATGGCGATCGCCATGCGGGCCTCGGTGACGGTGTCCATCGCGCTGGAGACGAGGGGGACGGCGAGGCGGATCCGGCGGGTCAGCCGGCTGCTGGTGTCGACCTCGTTGGGGACGACGTCGGACGGCCCCGGGATGAGCAGGACGTCGTCGTAGGTCAGGCCGAGCGGAGCGAACTTCGCCGGCAGCTCTGGCACGCGGTCGTCGGGCTGCATCGTCGGCGGCCACCCCTTCGCTCGTGGGTCCCGTGGCGGCGGGCGCGCCCCTGGCCGGGCGCGGAGGGACCGCACACGATCGTAGGCGGCGCCGTGGAGGGGGCGGTCTTTCCCCTGTCGGCGCACTACCGTGGAGGCCGTGAACAGCTGGGACGACGCATCGGGAGACTTCGGGCGCGACGACCGCCCGGGGCCGCCGCCGCTGACGATGGAGGAGCGCGCCGGCGTCCTCGACGACCTCGCCGAGCTCGAGGTGTTCCGCACCCTGCTGGAGCCGACGGGCATCAAGGGGATCGTCGTCGACTGCCCGGACTGCGAGGAGGAGCACCACGTCGACTGGGCGCTCATGCAGGCCAACCTGCGGCAGCTGCTCGAGGAGGGCCAGACCGGCCGGCACGAGCCGCCGTTCGACCCGAACCCCGACGACTACGTGAGCTGGGACTACGCCAGCGGGTACGCCGACGGCGTCGCCGCGGCCGCCGAGCACGAGGAGGACGGTCAGCCCCGCGGCCGCCACGCCCGCGAGGACTAATGGGGGCTTACCGGGCCTCGCCATCTCT
This sequence comes from Geodermatophilus sp. SYSU D00691, assembly GCF_054050275.1. Classification (NCBI taxonomy): domain Bacteria; kingdom Bacillati; phylum Actinomycetota; class Actinomycetes; order Geodermatophilales; family Geodermatophilaceae; genus Geodermatophilus; species Geodermatophilus sp. SYSU D00691. The sequence goes on along the minus strand of NZ_JBJGYZ010000016.1, from coordinate 89 downwards.
GGCAGGTTCGGTGCCGGTAGCGGCCGGTGGGTCAGCACTTGCAAGGACGGGAATCGCTGAATTCCTAGGCTCAGACCGTGCGCCCACCG